>JALSNB010000103.1 GCA_026987225.1 Caldisericaceae bacterium | reverse complement strand
ATTCATCTGGATAGCCCCTTCGTTTTGTCAGCAGCTCCCCCAACCGATGAACTTGAAATTGCTTACAACGGATTAAAAGCTGGTTGGGCAGGAGTTATTTTAAAGACGACTTCGGTGGAAGGTAATCCTGTTGATTTGAAATATCCCATGATGTCATCTTTTGGTCCGATGCATAGAAAAGTAGTCGGGCTTGGAAATATAGATTTAATTTCCGCATATCATATCGATGAAATCGAAAAAAGAGTAAGAACGCTTAAAGAAGCGTTTCCGGATAAAATGATCGCAGCTTCCATTATGGGCTCTTCAAAAGAACAGTGGCAAACACTTGTTTGGAGACTAAAAAAAGCCGGGGCGGATCTCATTGAATGCAGCTTTAGTTGTCC
Source organism: Caldisericaceae bacterium (assembly GCA_026987225.1). GTDB lineage: Bacteria > Caldisericota > Caldisericia > Caldisericales > Caldisericaceae > S016-85. Next base: position 3,395 of record JALSNB010000103.1, on the reverse strand, counting down.
TCAAGGCAGCATGGGTGAGGAACCTGGAAAGATGCTTGCCCAAAGTATAGAAGCAACCGAAAAAGTTACGAGATGGGTGAAAGAGGCGGCTGAAGATACGCCTGTCCTCATAAAAATCACTCCTCAGGTAACGGATATTGTTGCAGTGGCAGAGGCCGTAAAACGTGGAGGAGCTGATGGAATTACCGCAAGCAATACTGTTCCGTCTCTTCTGGGTGTGGATATAGAAACTTTCGAGCCGTACCCCACGTTGTTTGGCAAAGGTTCATACTCAGGTTTATCCGGACCAGCAATCAAACCGCTTACTTTGCGAACAATTGCGGAAATTGCAAAGCATGTTGATATTACAATTTCGGGTAACGGCGGGGCGTTTAGCTGGAAAGATGCCGTTGAATTTATGGCTGTCGGTGCGTCGAATGTCCAGTTCTGTACCTTGCCGATGCACTACGGTTTTCGAACAATTAGGGATTTGAAGAGCGGACTTGCACATTATCTTATGGATATGGGATTTAACTCTCCTCTGGATATTGTAGGTAAAGCACTTCCCAATATTGAACCTCAGGAAGAGCTGCCCAAGCCAAAAACAAGGGCTGAGCTCATTGAGGAAAAATGTGTCGGATGCGGTCTTTGCTATGCTGCATGTAGCGATGGAGGGCATATGGCTATTGAGTGGAATTCCGACACCAGAAAACCTCATATCGACGAAGAAAAATGTGTGGGCTGCGCGATGTGTATGCAGGTTTGCCCGGTTGATGCAATAAGAATGAAAGAAAAACTTGATAGTAAAATTCATTATTTTGTTGAAAAGAGGTGAGCCATTTGCAAGAGTTAGAGATCAGTTTCGTTTTAAACAAAAAGCAGTACAAATTGAAAGTTCCGTCAAATATTACGTTACTTGACGTTATAAGAGAAAAACTCAAACTTACCGGAACAAAAGAAGGGTGCGGTAAAGGAGAATGCGGGGCCTGCACTGTACTTTTTAATGGCCGAAGTGCCAATTCGTGTTTAATCCTTGCACCCCAAGCGGATGGAGCGGAAATAGTTACAATAGAAGGCTTGGGAGATATAGATCATATCCATCCGATACAAAAAGCTTTTGTTGATGAAGGGGCAGTTCAGTGTGGTTTCTGTACTCCAGGAATGGTGATGTCGTCGTTCTATTTACTTTCAAAAAATCCCAATCCTACGGATGATGAAATTAGGGAAGGCCTATCCGGTAACTTGTGTAGGTGTACGGGTTATGCAAAAATTATAAAAGCAGTGGAAAAAGCAAGCAAGGAGCTTAATGCGAAAAATTAGCGGCATACTTCTTTCTGCCGGTGAATCCAAGAGAATGGGGGAGCCTAAAGCTCTTCTCGAGTTAAAAGGTAAAAAGATTATTAATAAGCTTCTTGAAGAGTATTTGGGCTCTCTTCTTGCCGAAGTGGTATTGGTATTGGGTTTTAGAGCGGATGATATCAAAAAAGCTATTGATATAAAGAGTGAAAAACTAAAAATTGTTGTTAATGAACATTATGAAAAGGAGATGTTTTCTTCAATTCAACGCGGAATGGAAGAAATACAATCTTCAGATGCAATTCTTATAGGACTGATAGATCACCCCTTTATTAGTAGAAAGCTTATTAATTGGTTAATTAGTCAATACGAAACCAATAAAATCATTATTCCTTCTTATAATGGCAGAAAAGGCCATCCGATTATTATACCGTTTTCATTAAAAGATGAGATAGTAGCTCTTAATCCGGAAAATTATTCTCTTAGAGATGTTATTCACCGTCACGAAAACGATGTAAAAATAGTGAAAACGAATACGGATTCCATAATATTTGATATGGACACACGAGAAGAATACGAAAGGGCCAAAAAATATGAAGAAAATAAAAACTGAAGAAGCTGTCGGGAAAATTTTGGGGGCTGATGTTACGGAAGTAATTCCAGGTATTAAAAAAGGGCCGCTTTTTAAACGAGGGCACATAATTAAACAGGAAGATATTGAGAAATTTCTTTCCATAGGAAAGCATTATGTCTGGATTTTTGAAAAAGACGAAGGTTTCGTTCATGAAGACGATGCAGGCAGACTTATGATGGAAGCCGTTAAGGGAAAACATCTTCATTTAACGAATCCGAGTGAGTCTAAAGTTAAGTTGATCGCTGAGACAAACGGAGTTCTTATTATAAATAGAGAAGGATTGAAAAAAATAAATTCTTTCAAAAATCCGAGAATTGCAACAAAAAGACACTTCAGTTACGTGATAAAAGATACGCCGGTAGCTATAGGAAAAGTAATGCCTGTCGAAATCCCAGAGACAGAAATGAATGAGATTTTAGAGACCGCCAAGCAGTATAAGCCTATAGTTGATTTGTTTCCTATAAAACCACACCGTATAGCTATTTTCCCTGTAGGAAATGAATTTATCGAAGGTAGAAGAAAAGAAACAATGAGCTTCGTCATAAAGAATTACCTCGAATCTATGGGACAAAATGTGTTTTTACGAAAATTACTTCCGGATAACGACAAAGTAATTGCCGAAGAAGGATTAAAAGCAATAAATGCCGGTGCCGATATACTGATCTATATGGGTGGAATGTCAGTTGATCCTGATGACAAAACCTTTTCCGGTATAACTAATATGAATGTCGATCTTATAACATATGGTGTTCCTATGTGGCCGGGCACTACTTTTCTTATTGCCTATAAATCAAACAAGTTGATATTGGGTATACCTTCTTCTGCAGGATTGGCAAAAAGCGGAACAAGTTTTCACAGAATAATGCCGGTACTCCTCTCTGATTATCGTATAAACAGGAGCGATATTATAGAAATGGGTGAAGGAGGATTTGTTGATGCAACAAATCTATAAGAAAATTGCGGAATTGATTGATAGCGGTAAAGAGTTTGTTCTTGCAACCGTTGTTAATGCCGAATCCTCAACGTCAGGTAAAATCGGTTTTAAAATGATAATACTTCCGGATTTGTCCACATTTGGAACCGTTGGCGGAGGCATGTTAGAGAAAGACGTCGTCGAGAGTGCAAAAGATATTTTCCGCACAAAGAAAAACATGTTCAAGCGATATGTTTTGCGTGAAGGATATGATAGTTCGCTTGGCATGGTGTGCGGAGGAACGGTCGAGGTGTATATGGAATATATAGGAAGAAAGCCGCAATTTATTATCTTCGGGGCTGGCCATATCGGAAAAAAACTCCACGATATACTTTCCCTTGATGATACGTTTGAAATTATTGTATCTGATAATAGAAAAGAGTTTGCTGACAAAAACAAATTTAAAAATGCAAAAGTTTTTGACGAAGAATTCGATACCGCCATTAAAAAAATGGAGATAAGGGAAGGAGCATACGTGGTAATTGTTACTGCAGGCGGAAAATACGATCCTGT
>JALSNB010000102.1 GCA_026987225.1 Caldisericaceae bacterium | reverse complement strand
CCGACGGACAAGGATTACGGTTATTACAACTATGATAACGCACGCAAGGATTTTGTAAGGCTATCGGAAAAATACAAAAACAAAATCACACTCCTTTTCGGTTTGGAAGTTACTTATCAGAGCCACCTTGAAGACAGCATTCTTACGCATACGGAAGGAAAGCCTTACGACTACCTGATGGGTTCGGTGCACAGGTTGGAAGGATTTACGGTTGCCGGCAAAAGCGGTATTCCGTTTTTCGAAGGAAAGGACGAAAGAACGGCTTACGCGATGTATTTCGAAGAAATGGCAAAATTAGTCTCAATGAATTACTTTCAAACAATCGGGCATTTTGACGTGATAAAGCGTTTTGGCGTTAACTTTTACGGAAAATTCCGTGCGGAAAAATACGAAAGCATAATAAAGCCGATCCTGAAAGAAGCGGTAAGTCAGGGAACCGTAATCGAGATAAACAGCTCGGGCTACAGGCAACCCCCGAACGAACCGTATCCGTCAAAAGAAATCCTCAAAATGTATCTCGATGCGGGAGGAACGGAAATTACCGTAGGCTCTGACGCCCACAACATAAAAAACTTCGGATTCGGACTGGAAGATGCGTTAAGATATGCAAAAACGGTTTTTGATTTCGAAATCGTTGCGTTCAAAAACAAGCAAAAAATAAAATGCGGAAAAATAAGTAGTTTTGAAAACGTATTGACAAAATAAAATCACAGTGTAAAATCTATTCTCAATAATACTTATAAGGAGGTAATAGAATGCCTGATAAAAATGAAATTGTGAACGAAGAGGTGCTCGAAAGAACAATACAGAGAGCAAGGGAAAGAAATATCATTATTCCTACTTACGAACAGATGAGAGACCCGTCCAAAATTCCGGAAAAAATAAAAGAGGAATTGAAGCACATCGGACTGTGGGACCTTCATCCGAGAAACCTTTTCAGAATCACGTGGAAAAACGAACCCGTGAAATTCGGTGGCGGATTTGACGGAGTAAATTTTCTTGAAATTCCGCCTGAATTCAGCGGAGTAAAAGCAAGGATATTCGTACTACTCGGTAAATATTTCCCGACAGGCGCACACAAAGTCGGTGCAACATTCGGGCCGCTCGTTGAGAAACTTACAAGGGGCGCATTCGATCCGACAAGGCAAAAAGCACTCTGGCCTTCCACAGGAAACTACTGCAGGGGCGGTGCTTACGATTCCGCATTACTTGCATGCCAATCCATCGCAGTGCTTCCGGAAGGAATGTCAAAAGAGCGTTTTGAATGGCTGAAGAGCATAGGTGCCGAGGTTTATCCCACACCGGGCGTCGAAAGCAATGTGAAAGAGGTATTCGACAAAACAAAAGAGCTCAAACAGCAAAGGCCCGACGAAATCGTAGTTTTAAACCAGTTTGAAGAGTTCGGGAATGCAATCTGGCACTATGCGGTTACAGGCCCGGCAATGGAAGAAGTATTCAATCAGGAGAAAAAAGAAGGACAGAGGCTTACCGCATTGTTCCTCACTCAGGGTTCCGCAGGCACATTGGGTAGCGGAAACTATTTGAGGAAAAAATTCCCCACGATCAAAATCGGTGCGGGCGAGGCGCTTCAGTGCCCGACACTCCTCCTTAACGGATACGGCGGACACAGAATCGAGGGCATCGGAGACAAACACGTCCCGTGGATCTTTGATGTTAAAAACATCGATATGGTTGTTGACATTGATGACGAGGCATGCATGCGCCTGATCAGGCTGTTCAACGAACCCGCAGGCAGAAAAGTGCTCAAAGAAGCGGGTATCGACCCTGAATTTGTCGACAAACTCGACTTGTTCGGTATTTCTTCGGTGGCAAACATTCTCGGCGCAATCAAGATGGCAAAATACTACGAAATGACGGACAAAGACGTGATATTCACGGTAGCAACGGATTCCATGGAACTCTACCAATCGAGAATCAAAGAACTCAGAGAAGCATACGGCGAATACAACGAAACCGAGGCCGTAAAAGATTTCGAGAGATACCTTTTAGGTGCAACAACGGACTGGATGCTTGAGCTGAGATATTACGACAAAAAGAGAATGCACAACCTCAAATACTTTACATGGGTTGAACAGCAGGGCAAAACCGTAGAAGAGCTCAACGCACAGTGGTATGACGATAACTACTGGGATGAAAAATTCGAGTCCTACAAGGAGTGGGACAAACGTATAAAAGAATTCAACGAACGAGTCGGTTTGATTAAAAAATACGAATAATACGAAAAAGCCCCCGAAAATGACGGGGGCTTTTAAATTTTTCTGCCTTTAAGAAACGCTTTGATTTTCTCTTTTGTTTCGTTTGAGATGCAATGCTCTATAAGACACGCCTCTTTAAACGCCTCCTCTTCCGAAACATGCAATACGTCGTGAAGAAGAGAAAAAAGAAGCCTGTGCTTTTCCCAAACGGATTCCCCCAACTTTTTACCTTTATCCGTAAGCATTACGCCGCCGTAGGGTGTATGCTCCACATAGCCATTACTTGCAAGTTTTTTCAGTGCACCGGTAACGGACGGGGGCTTTACCGACAAAAATTCGGCAATGCTCTTTACGCGCACCGGACGGTTTTTTTGCGATAAAACATATATTGCCTCAAGGTAATCTTCAGTGCTTTTTGTCTGTTTCATACCATAAACAATTTTAAAATTTGATTGAGAATTCCCCCGAGAACAAGGGCTCCGAGAAATTCACCTATTGTGACCATTGTGGCACGCTTCCATCCGAACTCACGCTTCAATGCGGCAATTGTCGCAACGCAAGGAATATAAATCATCGTAACAAACCCGAAAACAAATATCTGCCTCGGTGTGAGGACAGACGCAAAATTCGTCGTATGGTAAAGCGTTGACAGCATGACAAGCGTAAGCTCCTTACGTAAGATGCCGAACAGGAAAGTAATGCCGGCAAGCGGTGGGAGCCCTAAGAAATTCGTCATAACGGGCTTTAAAAAATCGGCAACGGGTTTGATCCAATTGAGCAGAGAGAATACTTCCATTACGACGTTTGCTATAATGATTATGGGGAATGCAAAATAGACAAAATCTTTGAGCCTTATCCATGTTTGCTTTAGTATAATGCTTAAAACAGGCCTTCTGTAGCGTGGCATTTCCATTATAAGGCCGGACGGAGTGCCCTTCATGAATTTGTTCAGGATGCGCCCCACGATAAGAATCAAAATAAAATCAAGCGCATATATCAAAAGTGCATAAATCGGCCCTAAAAATGCGGCAACAAGCCCAAGCACGATCACGGTTCGTGCGGAACACGGAACAAGCGTTGCAAGTATTGCTGCAATGAACCTGTCCCTGTCACGCTCCATTATTCTCGTCCCGAGCACTGCAGGCACATTGCATCCGAAACCTTCTATGAGCGGCATAAACGCCTTGCCGTGAAGCCCCAACTTGTGCATCAAATTGTCCGTAAGGAAAGCGATACGCGCAAGATACCCGCTGTCTTCGAGGAAAGCAAGGATAAGATAAAACGGTGCGATGTAAGGCAGAACAATTCCTATACCTGCGATAATTCCTTCCATTACGCCGTCCCACAGGATTTTATCCCACACGGGCGAAAGGGGCATTTTCATAAATACGGGTTTAAAGCTTTCAAGCCAGTTGGTAAGCAGATCGGAGAAATAGTTTCCGAATTCAAACACAACATAGAATATCCCCACCATGAGAAGGACAAGAAACACATACCCGAGGATTTTGTCGAGCGCTATTTTGTCAAACCAATCGCTTACGCTGATTTTTGCCCTGCCCTTTTTCCTAATAACATCTTCCGCAATTCTCG
>JALSNB010000101.1 GCA_026987225.1 Caldisericaceae bacterium | reverse complement strand
AACCCTCTGAAAAATTGCCAAGTCGTTCTTTGGGTCAAGTACGACAAAGGAGCGCTCAACCCGTGGAACGGGCGCTCGCGTTCGCGACTGCCAGAGTGCTTGACTCAAGGAACGGGATTTTTCAGAAGCCTCAATTATCAGATAAGTTCGGAGATTATAGCGAAAGAAGTTTTGGAAACTTCCACAAAAGTTTTTCCCAAATCCCGAAATAGAAAAACCGATCAATCAACGAAGATAGCGTAAAATAGGGGGAAAGAAGCCACCGGAAGCTCACCTGTACTTTCACCTATCGGGTGAAGCTTCCAGAAGGGGGAGAAAGTATGCCACAGACTCTTTTAAATTTCAGAGTGGAGTCGACGGATGAGCAGATGACGCCAAGAGCCGGAGTCATCGTTTTTGGCGAATACCTCAAAGCGATTGGGCTGGATCGACTTTGCGATCGCTATCTTCCCCGGCCAAAGAGCAATAAGGGATATGACCCTTTTACGTTTATCCAGCCACTGGTGCTGATGCTGCACGCAGGAGGCCGAAGTCTAGAAGATCTCCGGGAACTCGAGAGCGATCAGGCAATGAGAACGCTGCTGCATATCGAACACGTTCCTAAAGCGGACAGTACCGGGAAATGGCTCAAGCGCCATGGACTGCTCGGAGTCTATGGGATCGAAGCCTTGCATCGGCAACTTTTGAAACGCTACCTGAAGCGCTTGCCGGAGGATGAAGTGTTGGTTCTCGATATCGACGCTACGTTGATGCAAAGCTACAAAAGTACGGCAGAGCCTACCTACAAAAGCTTCCCCGGATACGCTCCGATGATCGGGCATCTCAACGGCGGATACGTGCTTCACAGTGAGTTTCGCTCCGGCAATATCGCTCCGGCGGATCACAACGTGCATTTCGTCCAACGTGCCGTGGCCCAATTGCCCGCAGGGCGGAGGCTACGTTACCTTCGGGCCGACAGTGCCTCGTATCAGCATGCGCTTTTCGATTGGTGCGAAGATCACGGGATCGTCTACACGATCGGAGCCAGACTCGACGGCCGCGTTTGGGAAAGTATTCAAGAGATCACCCGATGGGAAGCGCTAGACGAAAGGAAAGGAGAACACCATTTCCTCAAGGAGGAGGTCGCGGAGTTTTTGCATACGATGCACGAAGGAAAGCACGCCTTTCGCCTCATTGTGGTCAGGAAACGGGTCACGCCCATTCTGCCGGCCCTGGAAGCGCTCCTGAGCGAAGAGGAGAAACTCGCTCTAGCGCAAGAGCGCTACAGTGTCATCGCCACCAATGCCGAGTGTGAGACGATGTCCGCACAGGAAGTGGTCCGATTCTACAGAAAACGGGGCGACAGGAGTGAAAACCGCATCAAGGAACTCAAAGGCGGTTTCCACCTCGATCGGCTCCCATCCTCGGACTTTATCGCCAATGCATTCTATTTCCAGATCGGCATCCTTGCTTATAATCTTTTCGTTCTCTTCAAGCAGACACTTCAAGAGAGCTGGAAAAAGCATACGATCCAGACCCTGCGCTACAAACTCTACCATATCGCCGGCAAGGTTGTTCGACACGCACGGCAATATGCCTTGAAAGTCAACGCAGCCTTCGTACCGATCCTCGAAGCCATCCGGCATAAAAGCTATCGCATCAGTCTGGAGTGAAACGGGAGCATCTTTGAAAATTGCATCATTTTTTATCCTGCAAAGGGGAGAGCTCTGCCTTGTCAAATGCGAAAGGAGACGAAATCATGAAAAAATTATGCATATCGAGGCTACCAGTAATGATTTGGGAGTAAATCAAGCGATTTGATCCCCGTCTGTCGGTAGATTTTTACGTCTCTTGCGAAAGGATGGATCTCTATTTCGGGATTTGGGTTTAAACCAAAACACTATTCAAAATTGAAATTAGTAGGCATATATACTCCAATAGGCATTATAAAATATGCATGTTTTGAAATTGTAAAGTATGATATTTTAACTAAAATAATCGATCTCAAAATCAACAGAAAAGAACAAATAAAATACTTATGTAAATTATTTTTTGAACTTAAAGGTATAGGTCGCCAGAAAATTCTGGAACTATATGCAATTGGAATGAAAGAGGCTACTGAAATAAAAGATTGGGTAGACTGTTGCAGTAAAATATCTATTATAAAGGAATATATCAATATAGGTATTTCAAATCCTAGCGAAATTATGGAATGGAATGAACTGGGGATATCTTCCTTGGAGCAATTGAAAATACTTAAGAAATTAGGCATAAATACTCTAGAAGAATACAGGGAATGGAATGAACTGGGAATATCTTCCTTGGAGCAATTGAAAATGCTTATGAAATTTGATATATATCTCCCTGAAGAGTATAGAGAATGGACAAATATATTAGGAAAGAACTATGATTTGATAATTTCTTGGCTTGAAACTGATGAAAATAAATGTCCGAATAGCTTTATTAAAATAGTAAAAGATTTTAATCATCACGGTATTTCAGACCCTTATGTTTATAAATCATGGATTGATAACGGAGTAAAAACTGTGATGGATTTAAAGCTGTTAAAAAAATACGGGGTACAGTCTGTAACTGATATAGAAGCTACGAGGAAAGATATGGAAGAAAAAGTAAAACAATGCTTAAAAAATAAAATAATCACTTTGGATACAAATGTATTAATGGACCATCCAGGTAAAGTTTATGACTTTTTTAACTCATTAAAATTAGAGCTTGTATTAATAAATGAGGTTTATGAAGAATTACACAAGTTCCGGAAAGGAAATCGTAACTATATGATTAATAATCATAAGTATACTGAGAAAAAAATCAAAGCGACAGATGCAGTCACTGTCTTGAATAAATTAGATGATTCTGGTCAGTTGACAATAAAGAATCCAAGGAAACAACCGGATAAAAAAGCATACGCTGATATTGTTTTTTTAAATTTTATTGATATTTTGAAAAAAAATCCGAAAAAAAAGGACATATTATTATTAACAAGTGATATTGATTTAAAACTTAGATTAAATGCCTTAGCAAGAAAAGAGAAGGTGATTTATAAGATCAATGCAATAAGTGGAGATTTTTTTTCTGGTTTAATTAATGGGAATTCTAGTGTAGAAATAATCAAGAATCTTATATATATAGAAAGAAAATTATGTAGGCTATAGACTATCAAGACGCTATAATAGAGTGCTACTCTGGACTTTCAGTCCAGAGTAGTTGAGTCAGATGGTTCTATTAATGAGAAGGGGTAAAAATTGATATATCTAATCAATAAAAATATATTTCTAGTTTTCGGACATAAAAAATCAATGGTATATGATATAACCGAAAAATATTTAAAATTAATATGGCTTGATGAAGTTGAGACAACAATATTGAAGCAATATTTTCATGATAAAAAATGTTCAAAATATGTATCATCCATAAAAGAAAAAATAAAACTAAACGAAAATATAACTAGAAAAATAGATCTATCTTTAAAAGATAGTATCGACTATAGTTTATTTGGGTTTGCTTGGGTTGAAATCACGAATATATGTAATTTTAAGTGCATACATTGCTATGGATCATTCGAAGCTAATAATCATGGCATTCTATCAATAAAAGAAATCTTACATATTTTCAAGGAACTAAAAAGCATTGGAATAAAAAATATACAATTGATTGGAGGAGAGCCCCTTCTTCATCCTGATATAATTGATATATTGAAATATTCTAAAAAATATTTTAATAAAGTAGAAATATTTACAAATGGCTATTTTGTTGATGATAAAATAGCATCTTTATTTTCAGATTATGACATCAGTGTGGCCATGAGCGCATATTCTCATGAAGAAGTGATCCATAATACTGTTACAGGGAATGACAAGTCATATAAAAAGCTAAAAGATGCAATAAGCA
>JALSNB010000100.1 GCA_026987225.1 Caldisericaceae bacterium | reverse complement strand
TTTACCATTTTTGTCCTGATTTCACATTAACAAATCATCTTTCTCCGCCTCTTTGTGTTCTCTTATCCTTCGATTGTCTTTGAATACTTTTCCACCTTTTGGTTTTTTTGTTCAAACTGCCTGTTCTCCCGTATTTGAGGAAATTGCGGAAGAGGGGTTTTAGAGGTAAGATTTTTTGCAATAAGGTTAAAAGTTCGGAAGAATTAATCGATAAGGATTTTTAGAAGTGATGTTTGTGGTAGTTATTGGACAAACGAAAAGGTAGCGAGAAAGTTTGCAAGGTATAGAATAAGTTAGCGGAGCATGGAATGGATAATCCGAAGGGGAATATTGAGTTTCTGTAATACCTCTTGTTCGGCTGTTCTTTTTTGCTTACCAAACATTCATTTCGCACCGCCTCCTTCTGTAAAAAGATTTATTTTTTACTTTTCTTACCGTATTGTAATTAATTTTTTTTAATCAAGGGGTTTGAGGGAAATTTTCGGTAAAATTATAAATTAAGCTTTTAAAATGTTTGAACTATCCGCAAATCTGATATTTATTATAAATATGATAAAAGATTCCATTGAAAAAAACGTATTGAGGTGTTAATGTTGTAATTTGTTTATCCGCACATCTTAAATAATTTTAGAATAAAAAAGGCGGAAGGGTTCTGAACCTTTCGCCTTTATCCCTCTTTTATGAAATTTTGCCCGATTTCATGTACTGCTAAGATATACCACGCATAACACCCGAATATCGGAAAAATTACTGAGTATTATTTCTTCCACTGCTCCAGAGCTGAATAACGGGCGGAGAAACCATTGCATCAGAAGGCCAGAAATCGGCATAAGCAATAACAAAACCTTCATTTACTGGGATAAATCTCATATCCCTGAAGATATATATCTTACCTTGATAATGCGGCCTATAAAGCGGGGTTTTTCTCCATAGCTCCTTTCCCGTATCCGGATCCAGTGCGATTATGCCGTACAAATTGTAGAGATAAAGAACATTTTTTGTAACAAATGAGGCAAATAACGAGTTATATTTGTTCGTATACAATTTGTAAGTCCACAACTGTCTTCCTGTAATGGGATCAATACACATAAACGTATCTTTTGATGGCTGAACAAACAGTCTGTTTTCCGTCATGGAAATATCGCTTCCGTACATTCTGTTCTTTTCCCATAGCAACTTTCCGCTATTTCTGTCAAATACTTTCAATTTGTCTTCGGAACCGTGTGATTTGGTAGGAGCGGCACTTTGAAGTATTGCAACAACCTTACTGTTTACCGAAAATGAGTTAATTCCAAGTCCGTTATTAGAAGCCATCTCATCCGTTACCTTTGCTTGCCATAAAATTTTGTTATTCAATGTATTAAATGCAATCAGATAAAGGGATCCTCCTTCTCTTTTCTTTGATTTTTCCATTGAATCCAAAATCCCTGCAGCAATATAGATATTGTGTCCGTAACTTCTAATCTTTGTATCGCTTACACAGAGATCCCCTCCAGGGAAAGAAAAAAAGATCTTATTGAGGAGTTTTCCCGTGTTCAGATCCCAAACCCAAACCCCTCTTTCCTCTTTTTTGCAAGCAATGTCCAATCCGAAACCCGGCTCGGTATCACGATATGCCGCATTAAGTGCAGGTACGTAAATCCTGTTATCCACAACCACCGGGAAGCTTCCGCCAAAATAATCAAGTTTCGAACCTATATCGACACTCTTCCAAAGAAGTTTGCCAGTTAACTTATTAAAAACAAGTATATTGCGTCTCTCGAAGTAATAATTAAATCCCTTTTCCACAACAAGCCTTGCACCGATAGCAATAATTTTATTACCGTAAACCACAGGGTGAAGCACAAAGGTAACTTTATTTTCGTTGGGAAGAAGATTCTTAATCTGTGTTTCCCACAGCTCTTTTCCGGTATTCAGATTCACTGCCGTAAGCCTATCTCCTCCGGTATAAATAACATCACCACAAACAATAAAATCTTTCCAATACCATATTGAAAAGGTATTTTTATCGTGATATTCCCACCGAGGTGCAGGCATTGTTTTTGCACCGTTTACGTTCCAGGACATGCTCCCGTCGAAGTTTCCGGCGGAAGTGCAACCGAGATTTTTATTGAAAACATCGGTTGCAGCGCAGCCAGAAAAAACCAGAGAAAATATCAAAATGCATATGAATATTTTTTTCATCCTTTATTGACTCTTAAACGCCACTCTGAATATGCCCGAATCAGGTCTCACATACTTGTGATGACTCTCATCATATACTCTTGTGAGAGTTCTTACGGTTCCTTTCGGTGAGGATGAACCGTTAAATCCGGGATCAACAACTTTATGGTTTTTACCCTCTTCCCTATCAATTTTCCAGACTTTATTAGTATTATCCCGGAAGTAAGGACTTTGGCCATCACCATTAACATACAAACAAAAATGATATGAATATTCACCTTTACTATTAGAATGTTGGGAACGAAAACATATTATAGGGGCATTGGGAGTGCATTGATAGAGAATTCTGGCAGCACCGTTAAAATCATCAAAACCCTTAATAATATAAGAAATGCCGGGAAAATTCCCAATAGCAGAATAATTCAGGTTGGCTCCGGAAAATCCGCCATGGCTATTTAACCAATCATTGAGGTTCGGAGGATTAACGTCATTATGAGAGACGGGATCTTTAAGACCATATCTTAAAAGTTCGGAGGCGGTGGAACAGAGAAAACAACCCGCATTGCCAATTGTATATTTCCACCGATTTTTCCGAGAATCCCACTCAGAGGATCCTAAGCGAGTGTTAGCCCATAGGCTATACGTCTGGTTATATCCCCGTCTTATTTCGGAAGAATTGCTATTGTAGCTTTTGCTACTGTCAATATTGTTTCCGTGCTCTCTTATATATTTGTTTATAAAATTCCCGAGCATTGCATCCGATTTACCACTTTCACAGGCAATCACATCTTCTACCGGCGTTAATTCGAATCCATGCCATTTAACGTATTTCTTTCCGTTTAAAATTACAATAGGATAAAAATTACCGTATTTGCTTTTATACATTTGCTTTCCGTTGATAATAACCAACCCGTATCCGTTCCCCGCCTTTGCGAGATTATTCAAAGGAGCGGCTAAAGAAAACAATAATACAAATGATAATAAAATTGCAATCACTACCTTATGCTTTTTCATTTTTACCTCCTATTGATTTTAGTTTGTTTTTGGGATATTTGCAAACTAAGATTTGTTATTTTTATCAAAATTCTTCTTTGCATTAAACCCAATTTTAAGTATAATCCGCTAATCCTTACTATCGGCAGTTTGCAGAGGTTTGCTTTGCAAGCTGCTTTTGCTTTTTCTGATGCCGTAAATTGCAGATTTAGAGTTTTCTTTTACCTTCATTCTTATTCTCTTTTCTTTTTACCTTTGCAAATAATTTTTATATTATCCTTCACGCTTTTTTTACCTTTTTGTTTTTGAGTTCCACTTTCAGCAATTCCTTTTTTCTATTTTTCGCTCTTTGGTTTATCTTTCTTTTTCTTTGGTTTTTAAACACATCGTTTACTCTTTTCACCTTTTGAATTCTTACTCTCTTTTCCGCACAAATTGACTGTTCCAATATATTTGAGGAAATTGTAGAAGAGGGTTTTGAATTTGGGAATAAGTTTTTCTTTTTTAAGGTTAACGGTTGATGAGGTTTGGCAATTTTGAAAGTCAGTAAGATATCGGTTGAGTTAGCAGAGCAGTAAATAGAGATAATCGGAATGGGGATATTAAGTTTCCGCAACACCTCTTGTTCGGCTTTTTATTTTTTGATTACCAAACATTCATTTTGCACCGCCTCCTTCTGTAAAAAGATTTATTTTTTACTTTTCTTACCGTATTGTAATTAATTTTTTTTTAGTCA
>JALSNB010000099.1 GCA_026987225.1 Caldisericaceae bacterium | reverse complement strand
TAAATTCCGAAAAGCCTGATGCCGTGCTTGGTGCAGGAGGCTACGTTTCCGCTCCTATGCTGCTTGCGTCTTATTTAAAAGGCGTAAAGTATTTTATATACGAGCAGAATATTATTCCGGGCCGCACAAACAGGCTTTTTGGTAAAAGTGCAAAAGCTATATTTACCGGCTTCCCGGATGTTTACCGTTTTTTTAATTCAGAGAAAACGATTTTTGTCGGTAACCCCGTACGTCCCGAAATTTTTTCGGTTAGTAAAACGGAGGGAGTTAGCTTTTTTCATTTTTCTTCAGACAAGCCCGTTCTACTTGTGTTCGGGGGAAGCGGTGGTGCACGCAAGCTGAACTTTACATTTGCAAAAATAGCCAAAAATATCATGTCGAAAATGAACGGTCAAATTATTTTTATCACGGGAAAACGAGATTTTGATGACGTAAAAGCGATGCTTGGCGATCTACCCGAAGGTTTTGTTCTTCTGAAATATCTGAATGAAATGGAATACGCATTGAAAGCTTCCGATTTTGCCCTTGTAAGGGGCGGGGCAATGACACTCAGCGAACTTGTTCGAAGCAAACTTCCTGCTCTTGTTATTCCTTTCCCCTATGCACGGGACAATCACCAATTTAAAAACGCTTTATTCCTCAAAGAGAAAGGTTGTGTGGGCTTGCTCGAAGAAAAAGACCTTTCCGAACAGCTGCTCTTTGACAAAATATTTTATTATTTCAATCATATAAATATAATGAAAGAGAAAATGGATAAGTGTGCAAAGATTTTTCCGGCGAATAGTGCCGGTTTGATATACGAAGCTATTATGGAGAAACTTAATGGATAAAGCGTTTTTTGCGGGTATCGGTGGGATAGGGATGAGCAAGCTTGCCTTGCTCTATAAAGATATCGGTTTTGAAGTCGAAGGATCCGATGTCAGGTATTCGGATTCCGTAAAAGAACTCGAAAAGAGCGGAATTAAAATTTTCATAGGGCATGACGCAAAACATATTGATATGAGCTTTTCGAAATTCATTTATTCGTCCGCAATAAAGGAAAATAACCCGGAGCTTATAGAGGCCAAAAAATTGGGCATTCCCGTATTCAGCAGGGGAAAAGCACTTGCAGAAATCGTAAACAAATACAAATCCGTAGTGGTTTCAGGCACACACGGTAAAACAACAACCACTTCCCTTATCGGCCATATTTTAAAAAGTTCCGAATTTTCCGCTAATGTTTATGTAGGCGGGATTGATAACGAGTTTAACCGTTTTGATCGCAATGCGGACTATTTTGTCGTTGAATCCGACGAAAGTGACGGAAGCTTCCTTTATTTTAATCCGGATATACTGATAATTACGAATATCGATAGAGATCATTTGAATCATTACGATTGGAGTTTTGACAAACTGAAAGAATCTTTTGCTTTACTTGCATCAAAAAGCAAGCTGTCTATTGCCTCCATGGACGATGAAAATGCGTATGAAATATCAAAGCCATATCCGCACAAATACTTCGGTTTAAACAAAGATGCGGACATGTATGCCGAGAATATTCGGTATGAAAAGGACGGAGTTTACTTTGAAGTGAAAGGGGCTTTTGGCAATACGGATGTGTTTCTTCCCCTGCTTGGCGATAAAAATATTTCCAATGCGCTTGCCGCACTTCTTGCTGTTTCTACTATCGGAATTAACCTCGAATTAGGAGTTTCTGCTTTAAAAACATTCAAGCCTCCTGCAAGAAGAATGGAACTAAAGGGTATTAGAAACGGTATTTTAATTATAGACGATCATGCGGACCACCCCACGGAAATATACGCCACACTTTCCGCACTAAAAAAACATTATCCTGATAAACGACTCGTAGCGGTTTACCAGCCACACAGATACTCACGTGTTAAGATGTTGGGAGATGAAATTGCAAGGCCGTTTGAACTTGCTGATATTGTGATTGTTATGGAAATATACGGAGCGTTTGAGGAACCGATTTCCGGAATTAACGGCAGATACGTTAACGATTTAATAGAGAAAAAATATCCTGATAAAGAGCTTTTTTTTGCGGAAAACGAAAGATCCGTGATTCCTATTCTCAAAAAGATATTGAAAAAAGGCGATATAGTTGTATTATTAGGACCGGGAGACATAGAGGAACTTGCACCTCTATTGCTTAAGGAGCTGTGAAGGAACGATATGAGAAAAAAAAGCATAGAGCAATTGAAGGAAATCGTAAAAGGGGAAGTTCTGCTTAATGAACCTTTATCAAAACATACGTCCTTTCGTATTGGCGGGCCCGCGGAAATATTTTGCAGGCCTGTTGATGCCGAAGATATAAAAAATATTCTGAATTGGGCAAAGCGAAACAGGCAACCTGTAACTCCGATCGGAAACGGGACAAATTTACTTGTTTCAGATGACGGTATTTCAGGAGTTGTCATTCAACTGTCAAATAATATCAGTGGAATTGAGTTTGATTCGAACAGTGTGTTCGTGAAGAGCGGTAATACGATAAAAGATTTGATTAACGCAGCAATGAAAAGAGGATTAGGTGGTATAGAATTTGCCTGGGGAATCCCGGGGGCAATCGGTGGCTCAATTGTAATGAATGCAGGAACAAACTCACATTTTTTGAGTAAATTTGTAAAATACGTGCAGGTAATAGATTTTAACGGGAAAGAATATAAATTGTTGCATGACGATCTGAAATTCGATTACAGATACAGTATTTTGCAGGACGAACCTTTGATTCTCACAGAAGCGGTTTTAAGCCTTGAGAAGGCGGACGAAGAAGAAATTAAAAAGGCAATTAGCGATGCTTCCAATAAGAGAAAAGGCAAACAGCCTCTCGAGTATCCCTGTGCCGGAAGCATATTCAAAAACCCTCCTACTACTTATGCGGGGAAAATATTGGAAGAAGCAAAATGTAAGGGCATGAGAGTGGGAGATGCGATGATTTCCGAGCTTCATGCAAATTTCATAGTGAACTTGGGGCATGCTACTGCAATAGATGTGCTTACTCTGATTCGAAAAGCGCAGGAAACGGTTTACAAACAAAAGGATTTGATACTGGAACTTGAAGTGAGACTTTTGGGAGACTTTAATACGAATTTACTGCTAAAGAAAAAATGAGCGAGAAAGTTCTTGTTCTTTACGGAGGAATGTCGTCGGAAAGAACCGTTTCTCAACGGAGCGGAAAGGCAATTGCAAACGGCTTGAAAAAAGCCGGTTTTACTGTAAAAGAATTTGATTTTAAAGGCAGAATGGAAAACGTAATCGATCAATTTATGCCGGATGTTGTTTTCATTGCCCTGCATGGAAAATTCGGAGAAGACGGTACTGTTCAAGGGGCATTGGAGCTGCTCGGCGTTCCTTATACGGGTTCCGGTGTTTTGGCAAGTTCCGTATGTATGGACAAATTTTTTACGAAGATGATTTTTAAAGAAATGGGCATACCTACGCCGAATTTTCTGTCTTTTGAAAAAAACAACCTTTCCGGAATACCAGATTTTTCCGATATTTTGAAACTGTTAAATGCACGTAAGGTTGTGATAAAACCGGTTGACCAGGGTTCTACGATAGGCATTACCATTGCTTCTACGGAAGAGAAATTCAAGGAAGGAATAAATGTTGCATTTTCCTTTTCCAATCGAATAATTATCGAAAAATTCATAGAAGGTAAGGAAATCACTGTTTCAGTTATAGGAAACGGCGAAAGTTTGAATGTTTTGCCAATTATCGAAATCGTGCCCGAAAACGAATTTTACGATTTTGAATCCAAATACACACCAGGTATGTCTCATCACATAATTCCTGCGCGTATTTCTAAAGAAAGTTATTCCGAAGCGGAAAGAATTGTATTCCAGATTTACAATGCGTTTAAATTAAGGGATTTTGCCAGAATCGATTTTATTGTAAGTGATAGCGGCGATGTTTTTGCGCTTGAAATAAATACAATTCCCGGTTTTACCGAAACGAGCCTTTTGCCTGACGCTGCAAAGGCGGCAGGTATTGATTTTCCGAACCTTGTTAAATTTATTGTAAACGAAGCCATAAAAAGAGCGAAATGAAAAAACTGCTCTTTTTTGCAACCGTAATTTTCCTTATTTTTTTATTCGTCACACCCTTTCTGCCGAAATCACTCATAAAAATCAATAGTAATGTTCCGATTACTGCGAACGATTTATTCAATAAAATAGGTCATTTTTATTACGTTTACGAATCCAAACTACCTGCAAAAATTCAGCGTAAATTCATTGGCATAACGGTTTATTACAACGAGCCCGTTATCGGGGAAATACAATTTTCGGACGGTAAATTTGCAATTACTAAAAATGGCCATATAATAGGTTATGTATCGGGTAGTTATAATGAATTTAAATTAAAAGCAGATATGGAAAGTAAACAATGGAGCGAAAATTTTGCTTCTATGGTTGTGGAAGCAAGTAAAACAGGTTGTTTGAAGAATATGAAGAGTGTTGCCATATTCGGCGAAAATAGTGGTTTTTATGACAAAAACGGTATTGCTGTTATAATGGGAAATGACGAATATTCGAAAAAATTTTTAGAATATGAAAAATTGATTAAAATGTTTAACAAAAGGGTGAAAATGATAGAAAAAATAGATCTGTCGTATAAAAATGAAGCGGTAATTAAATGGAGGGGCAAGTGAACGAAAAGATTATTTCGGCTCTGGATTTGGGCAGTGGCAGTGTAAAAATTGCTATTGCCGAGGTAGGAGAAAACGAGCCTCTTGTCGTCGGATTCGGCGAATCGATAAGCAGGGGAATAAAGAAAGGCGTAGTTGTTGATCTGGATAAAACTTCCCAAGCGATAAGGGATGCCAAACAGAAAGCCGAGAATATGAGTGGCAAGAAAATTACTTCGGTTGATGTTGTCGTAAGCGGAACGCATATTCATTCAGTTAATAACAAAGGCACTGTTATTATATCGCGCGAGGGAAGGGAAATTACAAAAGACGATGTTCGCAGGGCCGAAGAGTCCGCAAAAGTGATTATGCTTCAACCGAACCAGGAGATAATCCATGCTTTGCCACGCCAATTTATTATTGACGAGCAGGGTGGAATAAGAAATCCTGTCGGAATGTCCGGAATAAAGTTGGAAGAAGAGGTTCATATAGTTACAGGTTCGAGCACCGTTTTGAGAAACATTAAAAAGTGTGTGAAAAATGCGGATTTGCGTGTCAATGACTTTGTGCTTCATTCTGTTGCCTCTTCGTATGCTGCTTTACGTGAAGAAGAAAAAGAACTCGGAGTCGTGCTTCTGGACATGGGTGCCGGAACGACGGACCTCATCGTTTTTTCGGAAGGAAATATTTCGTTTACTGAGGTTTTCCCGATGGCCGGGGAATATATAACAAAGGATCTTGCTTACGGATTAAAGGTTTCCCTCGAGGAAGCGGAAAGAATCAAAAAAGAATACGGTGTTGTTACCGCCGAATACGATGACCTGGAAGGTGAAGCGGAAATTCAGGATATCAGCGGAAGCGGTAAAAATAAGATACCTTTGAGTAAAATCAGTGAAATTATCACTTATCGCGTTGATGAAATATTTGAAAATATACGTTTCGAGCTTATCAAATTAGGTGAATGGGGCAATATGCCTGCAGGAATTGTGTTAACAGGTGGCAGTGCAAACCTTAAGGGTATTGCAAAAAGGGCAAGTGAAATTTTTGAAACGTCCGTTAGAATAGGGAAGCCAATCGGCGGAGGGGTTTCCGGAGATACGTTAACTATGCCTCAATATTCCGGTGTGATTGGGCTTGTAAAATATATGGTGGAAAATGAAAACTTAAGTAAAAGAAAATCGTTCCGAAACTGGGGTGATTTTTCGTGGCTGAAAGATATACTCGAATAGGAGGTTTTTAATATGTTAGATCCTTGGAAAAGTGCACAGGCAGTAATAAGAGTAATTGGCGTTGGCGGCGGAGGAAGCAACGCCGTAAATAGAATGATAGACGAACAGGTTCAGGGTGTTGAATTTATTGCCGTTAATACGGATGTTCAGGTTCTTGCGCTCAGCAAGGCTGAAAAAAAGGTTCAAATAGGTGCCAGGACAACCGGAGGGCTTGGTGCAGGTTCCCACCCGGAAGTAGGCAAAAAATCAGCGGAAGAAAGTAAGGAAGAGCTGAAAAAAATAATAGAAGGAACGGATCTCCTATTTATAACCGCAGGAATGGGCGGGGGCACCGGAACCGGAGCATCACCCGTTATCGCGTCCATAGCAAAAGAACTTGGAATTTTAACGGTTGCCGTTGTAACCAAACCTTTCGGATTTGAAGGAAGGCATAGAATGGAGGTTGCCGAAGAAGGAATTAAAGAACTTTCCCCGAATGTTGATACGATTATAACGATTTCAAATGATAAACTTCTCACTCTTATCGATAAAAAAACTCCTTTAAACGATGCTTTCAAACTCGCTGACAATGTTCTTCTTTTTGCGGTTAAAAGCATATCCGATCTCATTACGGTTCCGGGCGTGATTAACGTGGACTTTGCAGATGTTAAAACAACACTTGAGGAGGCAGGGACTGCTTGGCTCGGTTTGGGTGTAGGCCATGGTGAGGACAGAGCGGTGAATGCGGCGAAGAGCGCCCTTAAGAGCCCTTTGCTCGAGTTTTCGATTGACGGTGCGACGCGTTTATTGCTTAATGTAACCGGTGGTTCGAATATGACTCTTTATGAAATCAACGAAGCTGTAAATTATATAAAAGACTACGCTTCCGATGAAGCGAACACGATTTTCGGGACAGCCATAGACGATACTCTTGAAGACGAAATAAGAATCTCGGTAATAGCCGCCGGGTTTGATAAAAAATCTCTGAGCGGTACGCATTCGACTGTAAAAAAACATAAGAAATTACCAAAGTTAGAAGATATAGATAGCGGCGATATAGAAATTCCTGCATTTTTGAGAAGAAAACATAAATAGACGGTGTGCCCATGAGGCGTTTTTCTGTTAGCCGTTTGATAGCGGTTGTAGTCGTTATAACTGTTATCATATTTCTGATTCTTTCTTCTTACGAGCAACTACGTGGTTTTATAAGCTCCAATGCGGTTGAAGTGGAAAATATGAAGAACGCACTTCATCCGATTTATTCAGAAATAAACGGTGAAGCTTTAGTTTTGTCAGTTCCTGTACCGTCTCCCGCAACCGGCACTCTGGAAAAACTTGCCGGGAATTACACGTTTGTAAATAAAGGTGATCTTATAGGAAGAATAAAATCTTCCGAATATACGTATGATATTCTATCTCCTGACAACGGGGTTCTTCTCTGGTTCGGTTTCAACAAATATTTTAAATCTTTGCAAGATATGGAGCGGTTTAAAGAAAATTTGCAGTTTACCGAAACTGGCAAAGATGTTGAAAAGGGTAGCTTTGTTTGCAGCATTATAAATAATGATTTTGCATTGGTAAGAACAGATTCTCGTGACACCAAAAAGAGTGAAAAAATTACCTTTGATCTGGATGGAAATTATATTGACGGAAAACTTGTTTTTTCCACTTCCGAATATAATTATTACAGAGTAAGCGAATTTGTAAAATACTTTTTATTCAAAGAACGGTTTTCCTTGCTTAACGGTTTTAAACGAGGTATTGTTGTAAATAAGAAAGTTGTTGCTAACATGAACGGTGAGTACGGACTTTTTACAGTTCAAGGTAATGTGATAAAATTCATACCCGGTAAGATACAAAATCTTGATAAAGATAAGGTATTAGTTGAATTGGTTGGCATTGATGCAAATTCGGTAACTGTTATTTTAACGCCCCATATTGTTAGGAACGGAGAAATTTTTAATGGTTAGTGTAACTTTTTCTTTAAATTTACGTTTATATAGGTGAGAGCTTGAAATTAGAGGAAGAAAAAGCGCTTGTTGAGAAAATTAAAAATGGTGACGAAAGAGCATTTGAGCGGTTTTACAGAATGTTTTTCCCCAAGGTGTATAAGTATGCGTATAGGAAATTGAAAAACAGAGAACAAGCGGAAGATGTTACGTCGGAAACGTTTTTTAAAGCTTTAAAGAGCATAAAAAATTTTAAAAGCAGGGAAAACGGAGGATTGGATATCTGGATGTATGTGATTGAAAGGAATATTATTAGAGATTTTTTCAGGAAAAATGCAGGCGTAAGCATTCTTCCTCTTGAGGAAAAATGGAACGAAAAGTTAAATCCGGTGGTGGACGACCCTTACGTTACAATTGAAAAAGAAGAGATTGATAGAATTGTAAAAGATTGCCTTGAGGAATTGCCCGTGCAATATAAAAATGTTTTGGAGATGAGGTTTTTTAAAAAAATGACGCTCAAGGAGATAGCAACCGCTCTTGATAAAAGTGTTGGGGCGGTTAAGGTGATGCAGTTCAGAGCCTTAAAAAAATTGAAAGAATTATTGGAGGTAAGGTTAAATGAACAATAGAGATGGGGAAAAATTGGAAGAATTTATCGAAAAAATTTTATCGGAAAAAACTCCGGATTATTCCGATATGGGAGAAGACGAAGAACTTCTTAAGACTGCAGAAGTTGCACTTTTGCTCAAACAGGATAATTTCGATATTCAAGAATCGTTTAAAGAGCGTTTGTTTAATGAATTAAAAGGAGAAGTCAAAAAATTATCTGCTAATAAAGAGGCTCTTTCTAAAAAGCGAAAGAGTTTTGCCTTCGGAACGCTTTCATTTGTTACCGTTTTTTCTTTGTTAATGATGATGTTTCACCCCGTTGGGATGGTTTACGCGCCCATGAAACTTGGTAAATCAGCAAAAGCAAAAGAGGAAATCGTAAGAGAACAAGCGTTTAGGTTTGGTAATAACAAAGTCGTAATTCTTTTGTACAATAAGAAGAATAATGCTATACTGTATTGGCCGTTTGGCCAATTTGCGATATTTCAATAAAATTATTCAGGGAGGTGAGAAACTGAAAAAACTGTTGAAAAGTGGTTTTTTGAAAAAAATTCAACCGAAAGGAGGATTACGTATGAAGAAATTATTAGCAGTTGTATTGGCACTTTCAATGGTGCTTGTATTCTTTGCAGTAAGACCGGCACCGGCAAGTGCGGCAGGTTTTCCTGATGTCCCGGCAAATTACTGGGCCAAAAAACAGATTGATTACCTCGTTTCCAAAGGGGTTGTAAAGGGGTTCCCTGATGGAACATTTAAACCGGAAGCAAAGGTGACTCGTGAGCAGTTTGCAAAGATGATTGTTGTTGCAAAAGGCCTCAAGCTTTACAAACCTTCGACTCCGACATTTACCGATGTTCCAAAATCACGTTGGTCTTACGGTTATGTTGAAGCAGCCGTAAAGGCGGGTTATATTAAAGGTTATGGCAATGGAAAGTTCGGGCCGGCTGATCCGATCACAAGAGAACAACTTGCTGTTCTTGAAATTAGGGTGCTTGGCAAAGAAAAAGAGGCGCATGATCCGAACCTTATCTTTGCTACGTTCTCTAATGATGAAGACCAGGTAGATTCTTGGGCAAAAGGCGCAATGACTCTTGCGTTAAGGCCTTCTTATCAACTCTTAAAATGGGATGAGAATAGAAATATTAGGCCGAGAGATCCGGCGACGAGAGCGGAATGTGCATATTCCATTTATATGATCCTTAAACCCCCTGTAAAGGGTGGAAAGTTTGCTATGGCAACATCCGAAGAGCCTAAAACCCTGTTCTCGGCACTTGACTCAAGCATGACAATGAGTGAAATTCTCGGACCTGTTGCAGAAGGTGCTTCGGCAACATTACCTTCTGGCAAGCTTTATCCTGTGGAAGCAGATTATATTCCTTCTACTTCCAATGGTACATGGATCGTAAATGAAAAAGCGCACACAATGAAGACAATCTGGAAACTTAAAAAAGGTGTTAAATGGTCCGACGGGCAACCTGTAACTGCAGCTGACTATGTTTTTGCATGGAAAATGGTGGAGAACAATGCAGTTCAGGTAGTTGCAAGAGATGTACCTGATAAGGTGGAAAAGATTGAAACACCTGATCCGTACACACTTGTTGTTTACTGGAAACAGCTTTCAATTTGGGCACAGTACGGTCCTACTGGTGCAGGTGTATATCCTGCTCATATTCTGAAACCGATCTTTGATAAAAATCCTGCAAATATCAATTCTTGCGATTTTAATGAGCATCCTGTTTACAGCGGACCATATGAAGTACAAACATGGTCTCACGGTAATTATATTATCTTAAAGAGAAATCCTTACTATTGGGCAGGTCAGGGATTACTTGATAATTTTATTTTCTACTTTACACCTAATACTAACTCTATGCTTATGCAGCTTATGGCAGGTAAACTTGACGGAACGATGGCAGGTATCGGAATTGATATTCCTCAGGCTGAAGCTGCCGAAAAGAACGGACTTACAAAGACATTCAACATTTACTACCTTCCTTCTGTATTCTGGGAACATGTAACTCTTAATCTTACGGATCCATTCCTTAAAGATATTAACCTTCGTAAAGCTTTAATGTATGCACTTGATAGAAAAGAACTTGACAATAGAATCTTTATGGGTAAGAGGCCTATGTGCTATGGTCCTATTCCTCCGGATTTTGCTGCATTTAACAAAGCAAACATTGGTAAATATCCGTATGATCCTGCGAAAGCAAAAGCGATTTTGAAAGCAGCAGGATATACGTGGGATAAAGATGGCAACCTCATTGCTCCGAACGGCAAGAAGGTAGTCTTAAACATCGAGCTTCCTGCTGGCTACGCAGTGCGTGAACAGGAAGTCACGTTCATGCAGCACTACTGGAAGATGAATCTTGGTATTACCACTAATGCTGTTCCGAAATCTTGGGGTCCGATGATCGATGACTGGATCCATGGGACATTCCAAGGTGCCCTCTTTGCTTGGGGTTCAGATCCTGCTGCTATTTGTAACTACGGACTTTACAACTCGAGCCAGATACCTACAAAGGAAAATGGTTGGGCAGGACAGAACTTCACAAGAATTAAAAATGCAGAACTTGATAAGTGGACTACAATTTGTAATAATTCCGTTGATCCTAAAGTTAGGATTAATGCTGCTAAGAAGATTCAGGCAATAGTATACGATCAACTTCCGGAACTTTATTTGAACTTCCATGTTGCAATTGCGGTCATCAGAAAAGGTCTTGTCGGATATGACTTCCCGATTAGTGCTGTTACACCAAGTACTTGGAATGCACAGTACTGGTATTGGGAAAAGAAGTAATAAGGGTATAGAATAAGCTGTGATTAAGAGGGAAGGGTTAGGCTTTGTCTAGCCTTCCCTCTATATGTGTTAGGAGGACAATGAATGAGAAACTATTTGATACGAAGAAGCCTTGAATTGATCCCTGTTCTTTTTGCTATTGCATTTGTAAGTTTTTGGCTTGTTTCGAAAATGGGAAATCCATTTGCAGTATTGCTTTTAAATCCGCATGTTCACCCTGAAGACTTGAGGCGTTTGGAGCATATATGGCATTGGGATCAACCGCTTGTTGTTAGGTTTTGGTTTTGGTTCAAGGATTTTATCTTGTTTAGGCACGGTTGGGGACTTTCCGTGATGTCTCCCGGGCAAACAGCTCTTCAACTCATAGGGAGTAGAATTCCCGTTACTGTGGCCTTTTCCACTACATCTATGATTGTTGCAATTCTTCTTTCTATTCCTCTTGGTGTCTACTCTGCAATTCATCAGTATTCTATTTCGGATTATATCTTAACGTTTTTTGCATTTTTTGGGATGTCCATGCCTACTTTTTGGTTTGGTATCATGCTAATGTACGTGTTTGCGGTTAGACTTCATTGGTTTCCCGCAGCAGGATCTCATGCAGCTTTTATTACAATAAAAGGTATGCCTGTTGAGTTTAATAAAGCACCATGGTATTTGAGAACTTTAAACGAAGCTTGGTATTTGACATTACCTACTCTCGTTCTTATTGTGTTTGAGGTGGGAGGGTGGCTTCGTTATATGCGTTCCTCTATGCTTGAGGTAAAGAGTATGGACTATGTAAGAACAGCCAGGGCAAAGGGCTTGCCGGAAAGAGTTGTTATTTACAAGCATGCTTTTAGGAATGCAGTAATACCGATTATTACGTTAATTGGACTTTCATTCCCGGGTATCGTAGGAGGAGCTATGATTACGGAAACAGTTTTTGCAATTCCGGGAATTGGAAGGTTGACATACCAGGCCGTTATGCATCAGGATGTGTTTGTTGCGATGGCCCTTATTATGATATTTGCTTTTCTTGTTGTTATCGGGAATTTTCTTGCGGACATTTTTTATGCAATCGCCGATCCAAGAATAAGGTATAGTTAGGAGGATTTTATTATGGCTAATGAAGATTATGTAGAAGGCGGGACCACTTCAAACGAGAGCTATAGCTACTGGGGAAAGGTTTTCAAGAGACTTAAAAAGCATAAAATTGCGATGTTTTCCTTATGGTTACTCGTTGTTATTATCCTTATGGCGGTTTTCGCAAAACCGCTTTCGTTTGGAAATAATCCTTATTCATATATTAAATCTGTTCCTTGGGCACCACGTCCCGAACTTGCACCACCCGGTCCCGGACATCCGTTAGGACTGGATAGTATGGGAAGAGATGCATGGTCAAGACTTCTTTACGGCGGTCGTGTCTCTTTGGCAGTTGGATTTATCTGCAGTTTTATTGGCGCTGCAGTAGGTTTGTTTTTCGGATTGCTTTCGGGCTATTTTGGCGGAATTACCGACATGCTTATAATGCGTTTTACGGATTTTATGCTTTCTCTGCCTGTTCTTCCTCTGATGATCGTTTTAAGTGCGGTAATTAAAGGCTCTCTCTGGACTATAATATTTATTATTTCTGTGTTTAGTTGGATGGGTGTTGCCCGTCTTGTTCGAGGTGAGGTACTTTCCTTAAAGGAACAGGAGTTCACTGAGGCCGCTCTTGCAATTGGAGAAACCCCTGGTAGAATAATGTGGATACATCTTTTGCCAAACTCACTTGCTCCTGTAATTGTTGCTGCAACGCTTGCAATCAGTGGAAACATTATTTACGAAGCAACGTTATCCTTCCTTGGCCTTGGTATCAGGCAACCTACTCCAAGCTGGGGTAATATGTTGAACGGAGCACAGACATTTATGCTTACCGCTCCATGGCTTATGTGGTGGCCGGGCATTGCGATCCTTGTTACTACACTTGCATTCAACTTCCTCGGAGACGGTTTGCGTGATGCTCTTGACCCGAGACTATATAGGTAGGTGAAATATGGAAAAAGAAGTTTTGCTTGAGGTAAAAGACTTAAAAACGTATTTTTATACCGAAGACGGCGTTGTAAAAGCTGTTGACGGTGTAAGTTTTACTATGCACAAAGGGGAAGTCCTTGGCCTTGTGGGCGAAAGTGGTTGTGGAAAGAGCGTAACTTCTCTTTCCATTATGAGACTTGTTGATGCTCCGGGAAAAATTGTCGGCGGAGAAATTATATTTAAAGGCGAAGATTTGCTAAAAAAGAGCGAGGAGGAGATGAGGAAAATCCGTGGCTCCGAAATAGCGATGATCTTCCAGGAACCGATGACTGCTTTGAACCCTGTTTATACGATTGGCGATCAGATAATGGAAGCGATTCTTACCCACCAGGACGTTAATGAAGAGGAAGCGAAAAAGAAAACAATCGAACTGCTTGATTTGGTTGGAATTCCCGATCCTGACAAAAGGTTTAACGAATATCCTCACGAGATGAGTGGCGGAATGAGACAGAGGGCAATGATTGCTATGGCAATGTCCTGCAATCCGGATCTACTTATCTCAGACGAAGCAACAACAGCGCTGGATGTTACGATTCAGGCACAGATTTTAGAGCTTATGAAAGATTTGCAGAGAAAAATCGGTATGGCAATTCTGTTTATTACGCACGACCTTGCGCTCGTTGCGGAAATGGCGGATAGTGTTGCGGTAACGTATACAGGAAAAATTGTGGAATATTCCGACGTAAGAAGTGTGTTTAAAAATCCGCACCATCCTTATACATACGGTCTGCTCAGTTCGATCCCGAGTTTGCTATCCGAAAAAACGAAAGAGCCTTTGCCAGCAATAGAAGGAATGGTGCCAAGCCCCTATAGAATGCCTAAGGGATGCCATTTCAATCCGCGTTGTCCGTTTGCAACGGATATTTGCCGAAAAGAAATGCCGGAGCTGAATGAAACTTCGCCAAACCATCTTGTAAGATGCTTCCATCCGGTTAACGTGAAGGAGAATGTCTCATGAGAGATAAAAAAATCATATTAGAGGTTAAAAATTTAAAGAAATATTTCCCTGTAGTGGGAGGAGTGTTTAGCAGGCCTATTGCATGGGTAAAGGCGGTAGATGATGTTTCGTTCCATATATTTGAAGGGGAAACTTTCTCTCTTGTGGGAGAAAGTGGCAGCGGAAAAACAACTACCGGTAAAACAATTTTAAAATTGCACGAACCGACTGCAGGACATATTCTTTTTGAAGGTAAAGACATTTCCAACTATAGTCCCTCTCAGATGAGGCCGTTACGAAGGGATATGCAAATTATATTCCAGGATCCGTACGGCTCTTTGAATCCAAGGCTTCCTGTTGGAGAAATTATTCGTGAGCCGCTCGTAGTTCACCATATAGGTACCAAAAAGGACCAGGAAGAACGAGTTGTGGAAATTATGAAGCTCGTTGGTTTAAGGCCGGAATATTTGCACAGGTATCCACACGAATTTTCGGGTGGACAGAGGCAGAGGATCGGTATCGCAAGGGCTGTTGTGTTAAATCCTAAATTCATTGTTGCGGATGAGCCCGTTTCGGCACTTGACGCATCCATCCAGGCACAGGTTTTAAACTTACTTCTTGAATTGCAGGAAAAACTTGCCTTAACATACCTGTTTATTGCTCATAACCT
>JALSNB010000098.1 GCA_026987225.1 Caldisericaceae bacterium | reverse complement strand
ACAGAATTGCAAAGCTCATACCGTTCGGATTTTCTTTGAAAGATGCAATCGATACGATTCCCGAACTCAATAAAAAGGCTTCGGACGAGCAATACAAACTTCTGTTCGAAACGGCACTGAAGTTGGAAGGCGTATCGAGAAATTTCTCCACCCATGCGGCAGGCGTTGTAATCGGCGATGCGCCGTTAATGGAATACGTGCCGCTACAACTCGATAAAAACGGCGCCGTAATCACTCAGTTTGATAAAGACGTAATAGAACACATCGGACTGCTCAAAATGGACTTTCTCGGCTTGAAAAACCTCACCGTTATACAGGACACAATAGAAATGCTGAAAGAAAAAGGCATTCACGTGGATTTCGATAAAATCCCGACTGACGACAAAGAAACCTATGCAATGCTTCAGCGCGGCGATTCCTCAGGCGTGTTTCAGTTGGAAAGCAGCGGAATGAGAAACGTATTAAAAGGAATTAAGCCGGAAAGCATCGAAGATCTCACGGCAGTCGTTGCGCTTTACAGGCCCGGCACGATAAAAGCGGGAGGCATAACGGAATACATCAACAGAAAGAACGGCAAAACACCGGTAACATACCCGCACCCGAGCCTCGAGCCGATTTTAAAAGGCACTTACGGAATTATCGTTTATCAGGAACAGGTAATGCAAATAGCAAACGTTTTGGCAGGATACACAATGGCAGAGGCAGACCTTTTGAGAAAAGCGATCGGAAAGAAAAAGCCCGAAATCCTCGCACAGCAGAGGGATATTTTCATAAAAAAAGCTGTCGAGCAAGGTGTGGACAAAAAAACGGCAACGGATGTATTCGATTTAATAGAATTCTTTGCAGGATACGGGTTTAACAAGTCACACGCCGTTTGCTACGCAACAATTGCCTACAGAACGGCATACCTCAAAGCGCACTATCCCAAAGAATACTTTACCGCACTGCTCAACGGCTACATAGGGAATGAGAACAAAACAAAAGAACTACTCTTTGAAATAAAGAGGAACGGTATAGAAGTTCTGCCTCCGGATATAAACAAATCGGATGTGTATTTTAAAACGGAAGGAGATGCAATCCGTTTCGGTTTGCTTGCAATAAAAAGCACCGGAGAAAAGGCGTTAAGCACCATCATAGAGGAAAGAAACAAAAACGGGCAGTTTAGCAGCTTTAGCGATTTCAAAAAAAGAGTGCAGAGCGCAAAGGTTAACAAAAAGGTCATAGAGAGTTTGATAAAGGCAGGTTGTTTCGATTCGTTCGGAGAAGACAGAAAAGCCCTGCTTACAAATGGCGGCAAAGAAGAGGAAACCTCGCTCTCGCTATTTGGCGATTCGATGCCGAGAATCATTAAAAAATCGATCAAGGCCTCCACGATCGAACTGCTAAACTACGAAAAAGAAGCGTTCGGATTTTACATTACCGACCACCCGATCAACGCATACACAAGAATTCTCAGCAGTAAAGGAATAAAAACGGTCTCCCAGTTAAACGAATCGGACGACGGAAATGCCGTGGAAGTTGCCGGAATAAAGGGAAAGTTCAAAAGGGCAAAAACCAAAAAGGGCGGCTCGATGTATAAATTCGAAATCGAAGACAACAATGCAAAAGCAACGGTTGTCGTATTCCCAATGTATTACGAGTCGTTTTCAAAATACGCAGGAAAAGAAGGCGTGATCGTAGTAAGCGGCAGAGCTAAAAAAGAAGGCAATGGCTTTACGATTATTGCGGACAGGGTAACGAACTTCTTCACGGAAAAAGATATAAAGGCAAGCGATGAATTCAGTGCGGTTCATATATATGCGAACAATTCTGACGGAATTGTCGAAAAATTCGATGCCCTAAAAAAGGAAATCGAAGAAAACAAAGGAAGGGCACCTTTATTCATTCACCTTTCCGTGAATAAAAAGAAGGTAAAGATAAAAACCTCGTCAAAATTCTACGTAAAAACGTCAATGGACTTTATAGAAAAGGCAAGGGAACTCTTCGGAAAAGACGCCGTTAAAATAAAAGACTGGCGGCTCGAAGCATAACAATTGCCTTACGAGGCAAACCAAAAATTTTTGTAACCTTTTTTCGCTTTCTCTGGTATTAAATAGTGATGAAAGAAGAGAAAACATTTTTGCAGGAGCTCAGGCTGCTCAGGGAAGAAAACGAAAAAAGCGTAGATATTACCTACGCGGTAATGGAAAAAATAGAAAGAGGCGAAAAACTATTCGTCTGGAAACTCGCTTTTCTCCTCTTTCCGCTATCGGTTTGGAGCATTGTTTTGGGTATTAAAATTATCTCCCTCGTTCACTCCCTCAAATTTTTACTGAACTACACGCTTATACCTCGGTTGTTCGTTCTCACACCGAACTTGCTCGTTACATACGTTTTGGCATCGGGATTTATCATAAGCTTTCTGCTTGCAACTTTAATTAAAGGAGGCAAACAAAATGAAGTGCTTCTATCATCCTGACAGGGAAGCCGTTGCCGTTTGCTCGAAATGCGGAAAACCGCTCTGCCAAGAGTGTGCAAAAGAATTCGAAGGAAAAATTTACTGCAAAGACTGCCTTGAAGAAATCAAAAAAGATAAAAAGCAAAAAGAGGTAAATTCGGCAAAAATCGTAAAAGTTTCCGTCATACTGTCCTTAATTGCAATCGGCGTATTGCTCCTTCTGTTTTTCATTCCCTCGGTAATAAAGCACGATATTATAAATAGAAATGAAAAATCTTATTCTTACGGCATACCTCTCAGCGGAGAAAAAACGATTAACATCGAAACGAATACAAACAACACGGGCATAAAAATAGAGAGCAAAGAAAATGCAAAAAACCTATACGACATCGAAACGATAAACGTCAGAGCCATTGCAAGATACGACAAGCACACAAAAACGTTAACCGTAACAACGCCACCGGATTTCATAATACAGAAAGGAGAAGACAGGGAAATTACGATATACATTCCGAAAACGGTTTCTCTTGCCACACTAAACGCAAAAAGCAAAGTGGGAAGCATAGGCATAAATGGCATAAACGCATCGCAAGTTAGCATAAAATCCGGAGTGGGAAGCGTAAGTTTGGAAAACGTAGAAGCAAAATTATTGGATATAAAGGAAGGCACGGGAAGTTTGGATATGGAAGAATGCGCGCTGAAAGACGGTGAACACACAATCTCGCTTGCAGTCGGAGATGTTACAATAAACGGAATTAGCACGAACGGTGAGCTCAACGTAAAATTAGGAACAGGGGACTTCCGAATGGATAATATAAAACGGTTAACAAACTTTTACCTCAAACAAGGAACGGGAGATTGTTCGATAGATTTTTCACATGCAAAGACCGAATTAAAGAAAGATTGGCATTGGAGAATTACAAAAGGAATCGGTGATACAACGATAAACGTAGATAATTGGCCTACAAAAATAAGCTTCAAGTCCTTGCTAAGCGAAGGAACGGTGCAAACAAGCGGTAATTTTTCATACGAAAACGGTTTTTACATTACGGATAAAGATGCAAGCAATTTCGTTTACATCAACGTAATTTCTACCGGAGCGGTAAAACTCATAGGGAGGTGATAAGAATGGATAACATTGAAACACGTTTTACAATCGGGAATTTGCTCGTTACGTTCGGGCTGAGTTATATACTCTCTCATTTCATACCCGACGTTTCGTTCACACTGACATTTTTAGGATTCTTTCTTCTTATCGAAGGAATTTTCTATTCCGTTAAAAAGGTTCTCTTAAAGGAAAAAGATCTTGCAAGCTACTTATCGATGCTCTTTATAGGGATAAGTTTCGTTTTGTTCGCACTGCACATTTTGCAATACTCGTTTTTAATGCTCATTACATCGATTATCATTTCCATAGGGCTTGCACTTCTCATATCAGGAGGGATTTTCAAATATTCTTC
>JALSNB010000097.1 GCA_026987225.1 Caldisericaceae bacterium | reverse complement strand
CCTTCCATATAACACCCCTCCCAAAAGGTTTGTCTTGTTGTCAAATTAATTATCAAATTGTACAGTGAAAAATATTTTTTTCAAGTAGGCAAATACGAGCCCGAAAATTAAGAATTTTTACATGAAAAAAATCGATTACGTGTTTATTTTAACGATTTGAGGCTATAGCCTCATTTTCAGAGTTTCAAAGCGACAGTTTATTCCGGAAATTCGTCGGATTTTATCAGAAATTGCATATTTAAGAATGCTAATAAACAAAGGGTTTGTTGATATATTATTTTTGAGGTAAGGTTTGAAATAGGGGTAATTTTAAGAAATGCAGATAAAATCAGGGTTTTAACATGCCATTTAAATGCATTTTAAGCGATAGGTACACCTAATTATACCTATTAGTCCCAAATCGGAGTTTTTAGGGGTGTTTAAAGGGCAAATTCGAATTAAGACTCTGTTTATAAGGGTTTTACGGATATAATTTTTTTCCAAAAAATTGGCATCAAAGCACATGCGGAAATTTTGACAATAATCCTGAGAAAAAGGTTATAAAAATACTCTATTAGTCCCAATAGAAAAATTTCATCATATTCTCTATTAGTAGTTTGGACAGACTATTGCATCCTCTTTACGATGAGGACGGCGATGTCGGCGACGTTCGTTCCCGTGTTGCCCGTAAAAATGAGGCCGTTAACCTTGCTGAAGAAATTGTGCGCATCGTTATTTTCGAGAAATTTCAAAAAATCCACTCCGTTTTCTTTTGCCGCAAAAAACGTATCGGAGTCCGCTATCGCACCGCAAGCATCGCTTTTTCCGTCTATTCCGTCAGTTCCTATCGACGCAAAAACGGCACTGCTCTCTGAAAGAAAAGGAAGTGCGGCAAGGACAAGTTCTTCGTTTCTTCCGCCGATACCGTTTCCACGCACGTGCACCGTGGTTTCGCCGCCAAAAACAAATGCAACGGGCAATGGCACGGAAAGCTTCCCTTTTGAGGCATCTTCCGCAATGCCGCCGAAAACTTTTGCAACTTCACGCGCTTCACCCTGAACGGAAGAACCGAGATAAATCACGGTATAACCCTTTTTTCGTAAATAATCTTTAAGTTCTTTACAAGCGTCAAAATTTGTTGCGATAAGAACGTTTTTTACTCTGTCAAGATGCGGAGAACCATTTTTTAATGTCTCTCCACCCTTTTTACTTTTCAGGGCCTCGATAACCGTTTGGGGCAAAACATCTTCAAGCCCGTATTTGCGAATTACGTTAAGCGCATCGGAAAACGTCGTTTCGTCAAAATACGTGGGACCGGACGCAATCGTATCGAGCCTGTCTCCTATAACGTCGGAAATAATGAGCGATATAACCTTGCCTTTGAGGCGCATGAGAAGCCTTCCGCCTTTAACACCGGAAAGATGCTTACGAACGGCGTTCAACTCTTTTATGTCGGCTCCTCTTTCCATAATGAGTTTTGTCGCTTTTTGCAGATCTTCAAGCGGAACGAGAGGGCTTTCAACCATTGCCGAACCTCCGCCGGAAATGAGAACGAACGTAAGGCTGTTTCGGCTTGTTTTTTCCGCAAGGCGCAAAATTGCATCACCGGCAATAAGGCTGTTTTTGTTAGGTATGGGATGCCCGCCGGCAATTTTTTCAAACGAGTGCGGCAGTTTATAGGGAGAGGCAAACTCCTTAGATACGACAACGCCGTTTGAGAAGGAAACCGCACCGGATAACGTGTCAAGCAGGGCAAGAGTCATTCTCTCCGCGGCTTTTCCGAACGCAATGAGGTTTATGTCGCTAAAATCGTCCGTTTTGTAAAATTCACCGCAGCAGTAAAAGCCGTTTCTACCGGCACGCACAAAATCTTTTACGCACCTTTCGGGCATCACTCGTTTCAGTGCCCGCTCGAATGCGGAGAGGGCGTCGGCCCTCTCCTTTGCAAATTTTCCTTTTATCAAATCGTTAATGTTTTTAATCATTTTTTTAATGCACAAAAAGAACGGCAAGTACGAGAACCGTGACAACGGCCGCAATACCTTCGACGAATGTCGCCATTGTCTGCGTTTTGTAGCCAAGCGTTACGTCCTTGTTGCCCGAGAAGAGGTTAACAACCCAGAAGTAACTGTCGTTTACATGGGAAACGACCATTGAGCCGGCACCGATGGAAAGAACCGTAAGGGCAAGCCCCACCGGCGATGCAAGCCCGAGAGACGGAAGAATCGGAGCGACAAGCGCAGGGGTTGTGATCAGCGCAACGGTTGACGAACCCTGAGCGGTTTTCAGAGCCGCGGATATGATAAACGGAAGCAGAATACCGAGATGCGCATGCGAAAGTGAAGTTCCCAGATATTTTCCGATACCGCTTGCCTTCAGAACCGAGCCGAACGCTCCGCCCGCACCGGTTATAAGGATGATAATTGCGGCATTTGCAAGCCCCGTATTCGTCCACTCCGGTATGAATTTCGCATCACTCTTTTTTATGAGAAGCCACATGGCAAGGAACACGGCGATAATCAAAGCCGTGTTAGGATTACCGATAAAATCGATTACCGCTTTCAAAGCGCCCGTTCCGAAAATATGCGACGGAAAATCGGCAAGGGACTTCAAAAGAATCAGAATAATAGGAATAAATATCGGAGTAAACGCCCTCCACGCCTCGGGAAGTTTTCCGTAACGCTTTTTCAAATCTTCGTAACTTTCCGTAACGTTCGGTTTTATGTACCACCTCTTCGCAATTTTCACCGCATACCAATAGCCTGCAAGCATTGCGGGAATCGAAGCGATAAGGCCGAGCCCTATCACCGTTCCGAGATCCGCCTTCAAAATACCGGCCGCCGCAATAGGCCCTGGCGTGGGCGGCACAAGACAGTGTGTCGCATATAAACCCGTGCTTAATGCCACTTCAAACACAGCGGCACTTTCACCTACGGCTGCGGCAAGCGCATTGTTCAAAGGGGAAAGAATGACAAACCCCGAATCACAGAATACGGGAATGGAAACAAAGAATCCCGTAATTGACATGGCAAGTGCGGCACGTTTCTTGCCAACCCACCTCAAAACCGCCTCTGCCATTGACAGAGCGCCACCTGATTTTTCCAAATATGTCCCCATGATTGTCCCTGCCGCAATAACGATACCGATGTATCCGAGCGTTTTACCGAATCCGCCTGTTATTGCGGAAAGGATTTTGTCTCCTGGCATTCCCACGAGCAGCCCCGTAAAATAAGCTGCAAGCAAAAGCGCAAGGAATGCGTTAAGCTTCAGTTTGCCCGTTGCGTAAACGATAAAAACGATAGCAAGCACAAGCACAACGAGCAGCCACCATCCGGCCATATTTCCACCTCCTTTATAAATAGATTATATTGCCCTACTGGAAAAATGCCAAACATCCGCCGAATTCAAATGTTTTAATATGAATGTATTCGTTTGCAGATACTTATTTGACAAACATCATTCCTGACTTATAATCTACATAAATTCGTAAGGAGGTAAAAATGAAGAAGAACGAGAAAATACCGCACAATCCGGCAGTAAAAATTCTATTTAGGTATTCGGACAAAGAATTGAAAGAAATGCTGAAAAAAGAAAAGAAAAGAAAAAAGATACTAATCAATGTAAGCATAGATAACCGTAGCAGGGATATTCTTATGTCTGAGTTGTATAAGCTTGCAATAGGAAAATATCTGTGTGAAAAAGACATAGAAACGACAGCCGACAGGTTTCTCTATAACGATCACATATTACGAATTCTTGCCGCAGCATTAAGCAAAGACAAAGTGATTGTCGTAGAAGCGCATCACCCAGGAGTTGACGATTATATTACAAGTCGTGATTTTGCACTTGTGTTAGACAGATTCACCGCAATAACGGATTTGGAAGCGGACTTAAACCTATCCGCCGAAGAACAAGGTTT
>JALSNB010000096.1 GCA_026987225.1 Caldisericaceae bacterium | reverse complement strand
GATTTTTCCGGTATAAAGGAGGAATTGGGCGATGTGCTGTTGCAAATTGTTTTGCATTCCGTAATCTCCGAAGAAGAAGGCAAATTTTCAATCTCCGATGTAATGAACGGAATATTCGAGAAAATGTACAGACGGCATCCCCATGTTTTTGGGAGCAGCAGAGTTAAAGAAAGCAGGGAGGTACTTGAAAAATGGGAAGAAATCAAAAAGAAAGAGAAAAAGGAAAACAGAGCCGAGGGAATTGCCAAAATCCTTGCCTCCCTTATTACGGCGTTCGACATTCAGGATGAAGCAAGAAAAGCGGGTTTCGATTTTTCCGATATTACGCAAATCGAACAAAAGATCGGCGAAGAACTCGATGAAACGGTGCGGGCAATAAAAGAAAACAAAAATATTTCCGAAGAGGTTGGCGATCTGCTCTTCTCAGTAATAAACCTCGCACGTTTTCTCAAAATAGATCCTGCGCATGCGCTTTTTCTTTCGATAGACAAATTCGGAAAGAGGTTTAACCTTGTTAAAAGCAAATCGAAAGGTATGCTCAAGGATATGAGTGATGCCGAAAAGGACGAGCTATGGGAAGAAGCGAAAAAAGAAGTAAAATAAACTTTGAGTTTTTGAATAATTCTATAAAATATAAACTTGTATGATACGATTTATTGATACCGGTGAGAATAACGGAGCCATGAATATGGCTATTGACGAAGCGTTGCTTATTCTTGAGAAAAAACGAGGAAACCCTCCTGCGGTTAGGGTTTATAAATTCGTTCCCCCTACGCTCTCCATAGGGTATTTCCAAAGCATGAAAAGGGAAATAGATACGGCCAAATGTAAAGAAAAAGGGTTTGATTACGTGAGAAGGCCTACAGGCGGAAGAGCTGTTTTGCACGATAAAGAACTTACTTACAGCGTTACCGTTGCGTCACCTCATCCTATAATGGATATGAGTTTGCTTGATTCTTTTCACTTCATCAGTAAAGGCATTATCAAGGCGATAAATCTGCTCGGAGGAAATGCGTATTTTTCGAGTCGTGAGGACAGCGAAATTTCCTCACCTTCTTGTTTTGCCGCGCCTACTTTTTCGGATATCCTCCTCAACGGAAAAAAGATTGTGGGCTCTGCGCAGATGAGGAATAAAAACGGTTTGTTGCAGCACGGCTCCATTCTTTATCATGTAAATGTTGACGATATATTCTACTGCTTTAATATGGACGATTCGAAGAAAAAACGGCTTTCCGCTCTTTCCAAGAAGAAGATTTCTTCGCTTTCCGACGAATTAGGGAAAGAAATTACTTTCGATATGGTGAAAGAAGCCTTTATGAAGGGCATGGAGTCCGTGTTTAACGAAGAATTTGAAATTGCCGCACTTTCCGAAGAAGAGAAAGCGCTTGCAAATAAACTTTATGCGGAAAAATACTCAACGGATCAATGGAATTTTAAAAGATAATCTTTTATGCTAAAATACTAAACGAGGTGAGTATATGGGAAGAGAAAGTAAAATCAGAAAAATGCGAAGAGAAGGTTTGTTAGAACCTGTAAAGGAAGAGAGGCGAAATTACCTTTGGGTAAAAATCGTTTCCTTTTCCCTTATAGTCGTAATTCTTGTGTTTGTGGGATTATGGGCATGGGGACAGGCTGACAAAGATGTTGCGGCACGCGTAGGAAAAGAAGTTATTAAAAAAGAAGAAGTTCAGAACCAGTTTAACTACTATGCAAACATGTATAAGCAGTACGGGATAGACTTAAACAATCCCAAGTATGCTTCCATGCGGGACAATCTTCAAAAGAGCGTGTTAAACAGCTTAATAAATCAGTCCCTCCTTGTGCAATATGCAAAAGCACATCATTTGAAAATCGATATGGATAAGTTCAATAAAGATATGGAAGACCAGATTAACCAGATAATAGAGCAAGGCAAAAAACAGAACGGGGAAAAGATTTTCCAAGATTCGATCGAGGCTCGTTACGGCTCTATGGATGCGTATAAAAAATATCTCCGGAAAGTTTTGACTCCGTATGTTGAGCGTCCGTTGCTTGCTCAAGCCGCTCTTGATGCCCAGTACAAAACAATTAAAATTACCGATTCCGACATACAAAAGTATTGGAACTCCACTTATCAGGTGGATGCGGAGCATTTCCTTCTGAAGGTTGATAAAGACGCGCCGCAAAAAGTGTGGGATGAAAAGAAAAAGGAAGCGGAACAGATTTACAACGAATTTATCAGTGAAAAGAAAAAGGAAGGCAGTAAATTCAATTTTGCCGATTTTGCCAAAAAGAAAGCCGAAGAATTAAATAAAAAAGAGGCAAAGAGCGGAAAAGAAGTTGCACGTTACGAAAACTTGGGGTACTTCTCAAGAGGGCAAATGGTAAAGCCTTTTGAGGATGCATGTTTCTCGGACAGTGCAAAACCCGGAGATATTATTGGCCCCGTAAAAACCGAATACGGATATCACATCATTCATATCATTGCCAAAAAGCCGATGCACGAGAAATATGACGAACCCGCAAAGGTGAAAGTGAAACTTGCCCTTTTCACATTTAAGAAAGGTGATAAGAAAGGGCAGGATGCAGCCAAAATGAGTGCTAACTCCGTTTCGTATCAGTTAAAGAGAGGTATGAGTTTCGATAGGGCTGTCGAGCTTTCCAACGATGACCAGAATTTAAAGAAAAACAAAGGACTTACCGATTGGTTTACCGCAAAAGACAAGCCCGAGATTTTTAAGGTTGCCGAGAAACTAAAAGTCGGTGAAATTTCCGATCCGATTCTTACTCCACAGGGCTATGCCGTTATAGAGGTTGTTGCTAAGAAGCCCCCTGTTAAAGCTACTCTTGACAATAAGGATGTTTATAAAAAGGTGAAGGACGATCT
This sequence comes from Caldisericaceae bacterium, assembly GCA_026987225.1. Taxonomy (GTDB): domain Bacteria; phylum Caldisericota; class Caldisericia; order Caldisericales; family Caldisericaceae; genus S016-85. Next base: position 1,035 of record JALSNB010000096.1, on the reverse strand, counting down.
GATGCAGCAGAAAAAACAGGAAGTCGAAAAGGAATTTTTGGAAAAATTGAAGAAGCAGTATCGTGTGAGAACTACCGATCCGTGGCAACGGATCGTGGCGTTTTTCAAAAAACATTTTGGCAAGCAGTGGGATAGCTTTGTTGCATGGTGGAACAAAGCAACAGGTAAAACGGAAAATACTTCTAACAGTTCCACTTCCACTACTACGAATCCTGTAAAAGTGCCCGGTGGAAACGGCAATACGAAACCGTTGCAGCCTATTACGGGTGGTGGTAGTTAATGAGTAAGGCGAGCGGTAGCATAAAGAAAAAAGAAACGGGCAAGAGTTTTTTTGGGAGAATTGTTGAAAACCCGGCTTTAATCGTGCTTATTGTCGTGGGTATACTTGCTGTTGCCCTGTTCGGTTTCTATGCGTATGTATATGCCGGTAGGAATGTGTATGCGTATGTTGACGGCACCCCCATTTATAACTACGAAATGTCGAACGAGATTGTGGATCAGGCATATAAGAACAATGTTAATCTAAGCAGTATAGGCACTGATCCTAAAGGCGCATTTGTAAAATATACGCTTACCAATTTTGCAAAACGTGCCGTTTTTTCGCGTAGGCTGTATTACCTTATGGGGCTTAAAGACGGGTTTACCTGTTCGAACGACGAATTAAACAAGGCACTTTACGATTTTAAGAAGCAGGTATTGAAGGGCTCTACAAATCCCGAAGAAGATTTTAAAAACGAGTTGGAAGACAGGGGAATTACGCTGAATGAGCTAAAAGATATATTGCGTGAAAAGGTTATTGCACAGAAAGAAGAAAATAAGCTTACAGCAAATATCACCGTAACGCCGCAAGACGTAAAGAAATACTTCGACGAATGGTCTTATGCCTATGTAAAGAAGGGGCAGGACAAGGACAAAGTGTTTAAAGAAAAATACGATCAAATTAAAAGCGATACGCTTTATATGAAAAAGCAGGATTTTTTGCGTAAATACACGAATAAACTGCTAAGCGAGAACAAAGGGAAGATAATAATCGAC
>JALSNB010000095.1 GCA_026987225.1 Caldisericaceae bacterium | reverse complement strand
GAAGAATAACGATACGGTAATCATACCCATAGGCGCTACAGAAGAACATTCCGACGCGTTGCCGCTCGGAACGGACACGATCACTGCGGAAAGAATGGCGATAGAAGTCGGCAAAAGGACAAAAAGAATCGTAGCCCCGACAATAAATACGGGCAATTGCCACTCGATTACGTATGCGTTTCCCGGGACAATTTCGCTCTCACCTTCAACCCTTACCGCAGTTATTGTCGATTATCTAAAATCACTCTACAAACACGGTTTCAGAAAATTTTTATTCGTCAACGGACACGGAGGAAACGTTTCGCCGATACGATGCGCAATAGACGAAGTCGCTCCGGTTTTTAAAAACTCCCGTTTTGCAGTCGGTTCGTGGTGGAGGTTTAAGGAACTTGCGGATCTCTACGATAACGCCGGGCATGCGGGAAGGGGAGAAGTCTCAATGATTATGTTCCTCGCACCAAACCTTGTGCACGAAGAGTGGCTCACTGAAGAAAAAACCGAACTTCCCCGTTATTTTGTTTCAGAAGACCTCGTAACAAAAGAAATAACCAAAACAGGCATAATAAGTGACAGCCAGAACGGAGACAGGAAAACGGGGAGAAAACTCTTTGAAAAATCCGTTGAAGTATATATAAACCTTGTAAAAGAGCTTGAGAGATGACTTTTAAAAAATGGCAACTTTGCTAAACTTGTCTCAAAATAAGGAGGTGTTAAATGAAAACGGTAGGGATACTTTTACCCCACCCCGCATATCTAAACGAACTTTTTGAGAAAGCGAAAAAAGAAGCGGGTTTGAATGAAGAAATAAATATTCTATACAGAGATAAATCCGATGTCAAAGAAATACTGAAAAACGCAGATGCCGTAATTTCCGGACCGATACCAAAAAAATATCTCGATATGGCAAAAAAACTGAAACTCATTCAAGTTCCTTACGCTGGTGTTGACGAGTTCGATCTTAATGACGTAATGGAAGAAAGAGGAATCATGCTTGCAAATGTTCACGGAAATGCGCTGTCCGTTGCGGAACATGCGTTCGGGCTGATCCTTGCGCTTGCAAAAGGTATAGTGAGAAATGACAGAGACTTGAGAAAAGGCTACTGGCACGGATGGATGAGCAGAGAACCCAATATGGAGCTTGAAGGAAAAACGCTTTGCATTATAGGGCTCGGCAGCATAGGAAGGGAAATTGCAAAATTCGGAAAAGCATTCGGAATGAATGTGATCGGAGTAAAGAAAACCGTGCAAAATGTGGAAAATGTCGACAGAGTCTTTTCAAACAAAGAAATTGATAACGCAATAAAAGATGCTGACTTTATAGTTATAGCCGTGCCAACGACAAAAGAAACGAAAGGATTCATTAATAAGGAAATGCTTGAAAAAATGAGAGGCAAATACCTTGTAAACGTTGCAAGGGGAAATGTAATTGACGAAGCCGCTCTGTTTGTTGCCCTAAAGAACAAGGTGCTGAAAGGAGCGGCAATCGATACGTGGTGGGTTTATCCGGAAAAACCTTACGAATACAGATATCCGTCTCATTATCCGTTCTGGCTTTTGGACAATATTATAATGTCTTCCCATACGGCGGGCTATTCCGACGGAAGTATCAGAAAAAACTGGACCGAAGCAGTGAAAAATGTCGTAAATTTCTTTGCCGGAAAACCGTTAAAAAATATAATAAGTATCGAAAAAGGATACTAAAGGACGGGGAAATATGGATATATTCAGAAGAAAAAATAAAATAGTGGTTCCCGTAATCAAGGGAAACGGGGAAAACGTAAAGGTAAGATGTAACGGATGCGGTAGGCTTATCGAATACGAAGAGCTGAAGAAAAACTTCAAAGTATGCCCTTACTGCGGATACCATTTCAGAATGTCGGCCGCCGAAAATATCGCACTTCTTTCGGACAAAGGGACATTCGAGGAAATAGGAGAACCGATACATTCCGTAGACGTGCTGAACTTTACGGACACTGTTCCTTACAAAGAGCGACTCAAGAAGATAAAGGAAGTTGCAAAAGTGCCGAATGCAATACTTATCGGAAAAAGTAAAATTCAAAGCATGGAAACGGCACTGGGTGTATTTTCTTTTGAGTTTTTAAGCGGCACGTTGGGTGCAGCAACCGGAGAAAGACTCACCGAAATCATTGAGTTTGCCCAAAAAAACAAATTGCCGCTCGTTGTAGTGTTCTCATCTGCCGGAGAAAGAATACAGGAAAGCATCTTCTCTCTCTTGCAAGTAGCAAAAGTAATAAGCGCCATAGAGCAGTATAAAAATAGCGGCGGGCTATTCGTATCAATCCTTGCAAACCCGGTGTTAGGCGGTGTTGCTTCCATAGCAATGGCAGGGAACATCATCATCGCCGAAAAAAATTCTTACATAGGCCTCTCCGGCCCGCGCATATCCGAACAAGTGATGAAAAAAGCGCTTTCAAAAGAAGCACAAAAAGCGGAAAATCTTTTAAAAGCAGGCATGATAGATGCGATATGCGAAAGGCACAAACTGAAAGAATGCGTTGGCTTTATATTAAAATCTTACAATAGGTGGGCGATATGAAACTACTACCATTCGAAAAACCGATAGAAATCTTGCTTAAAGAAAGAAAAAGATGGATCGAATACGGCAAGGACACAAAAGACCTTGACGAACTTATAAAAAAACAGGTCAAAGAAATATACAACAACTTAACCGCTTATCAGATCGTTCAAGTGGCAAGGCACATCGAAAGGCCGCAACCCGAAGACTACATAAACGCACTTTTTGACAGCTTTATGGAACTTCACGGCGACAGGGTCAGCGGAGAAGAGCCGGCTCTCGGAACCGGAATAGGATTCTTCAAAGGTGCTCCGGTAATGTTAATTTTCAATCGCAAAGGGCACACCACTATAGAAAACCTTAAATACCACTCCGGAATGAGCGGCCCTGCAGGTTTCAGAAAAGCGGCGCGGGTTGTGCGCCTTGCTTCGGAAACTTTAAAAATCCCGATCGTAACGCTTATCGACACACCCGGAGCCCTGATATCGCATAAAAGCGAACTGAAAGGGCAAGTTGCGGCAATATACCAATCAATGAGCGCGTTCATAAATGCAAACGTCCCGATTTTATCCGTAATAACCGGTGAAGGAGGGAGTCTCGGAGCATTGGGAATAGGTATTTCGGACAGGCTTTTAATGATGGAATATGCGTATTTTGCAGTAATATCGCCTGAAGCGGCCTCGGCGGTGCTTTTCAAAAATACAAACAACAAGGAGTTCATAGCGGACGAACTCGGCATTACGGCGGAAAGGCTTACCGCTCTGAATATTGTCGACGGCATAATAGAGGAACCCATAGGAGGTGCTCACAGATTTAAAGAGGAAGCAATAAAAAATATGGAGAAAACTCTTGAAAAAGAACTCGATTTCCTGAAAAAAGAACCTGTTTCCGATTTAAAGAAAAAACGGTTTGAGAGATTCAGAAATATAGGTGTTTACAGTATTTAGCGGAGGTAAATATGAAAATCGAAAAAAAGCTTACTCTGCTCTGCATAGCGGTTTCAAGTCTTATTATCATTCCGTCAATTTTATTTAACAAACCGATCATTGCGCTGCTCGGACTGATTATTGATTTTCTTCCCACCATATTCGGATGGGCGAGAAAAGCAATAACCACAGTATCTTTTCCTTTGGCCTACACAATAACCGTGATATTCGCATATCTCATATTTCTCGTATGGCTTTTTGCGCCGCGCGTAGTTGCGGCAAGAGTTCTGTTTTCGGAATTCTGGTTTCTTTCCGTAATAGCAAGATCGGAATAGGAGGTTATGAAAATGATTAAAAAATTGGAAGACATGGAGAAACTCATAAAGAGTAAAACAAGAAAAAAGATTGCAATCGCACTGGGAGAAGACGCACATACGCTCAAAGCTGCGGAAATGGGTATTAAAAAAGG
>JALSNB010000094.1 GCA_026987225.1 Caldisericaceae bacterium | reverse complement strand
GCTTCGGAGCAAGTATGTGTGCCGAAAGAGTGGCCGTTTTCAAAGCAGTAAGTGAAGGAGAAAGGGAATTTCAAGCAATTGCCGTGGTTACGGATACGAAAGAGCCGGCAATGCCATGCGGATTATGCAGGCAAGTATTGTCGGAATTCTCTTTGGATATTAAAATATACGCAGCAAATTTAAACGGTGATGTAAGGGAAACAACATTAAAAGATTTGCTTCCCTACGCATTTACAAAAAAAGATTTGGGAGGAAACAGATGAGAGAAATAATACTTGCAGGAAATTGGAAAATGCACAAAACAATAGAAGAAGGAGAGTCTCTTGTAAAATGCCTTGAAGAAAAATTTAAAGACTCGCCTTTAAAAGTGATCGTTTTTCCGCCATTTACCGCGATCAACGCAACGGCAAAAATAGCAAAAAAGATTAAAGTTGGCGGACAAAACATGTATTTTGAAAAAGAAGGCGCCTTTACCGGAGAAGTATCTCCTATTATGCTCAAAGAAGCCGGGGCGGAATACGTAATTATAGGGCACTCCGAAAGACGAAATATTTTCGGAGAAAAAGACGAACTAATAAATAAAAAAGTACATTCCGCACTGGAAAACGGCTTAAAGGTTGTGCTGTGCATAGGAGAAAAATTGGAAGAGCGAAACGCAGGAAAAACAGAGGAAGTAATAGAAAACGAACTCAAAAAGGATTTAGACGGGCTTAGCAGCAAAGATATTACTAATATTATCATTGCATACGAACCGATATGGGCAATCGGGACAGGCGTATCGGCAAAACCGGAGCAAGCGGAAGAAGTCCATAAATTTATAAGGAATTTACTCGATGAAAGATTTGGTGATAACGTCGGAGAGAATACAACAATACTTTACGGCGGAAGTGTCAAACCTGCAAACATAGAATCTCTTGCAAAAATGAAAGATATAGACGGAGGACTTGTTGGCGGCGCGAGTTTGAAATGTGAAAGCTTTTTCGAGATAGGAAAGTTTCTTAGCAAAATAAAGGGATTATAAAACTAGGAAAATTATGATATAATGTAAAAAAAATGAAATCGGAGGTGAGTAATATGGCAGGATTTTGGGATAAACTCAAAAAAGGAGCCCAAGAAGCAGGAGAAAAAGCCGCACAACTTGCAAAAATAGCAAAAATTCAAGCGGAAATAACGGGACTTGGAACGACACGTAAGGAGAAAATAGTTTCTCTCGGAGAAAAAGTTTACACCCTTTACAAAGAAGGTAAATTGGGCGATGCGGTTCAGGATGAGATTAAAGAATTCATTGCGGGAATAGAAGAAATTGAAAAGAAAATTGCCGATAAGAAAAAAGAAATAGAAGACATCAAAAAAGAAATGAACGAGAAAAAAGAAGAAGCGAAAGTCGAGGAAGAAAAACCCAAAGTAGCGGAAGAGAAAAGAGAAGAAAATGTACAAGAAACGAAAGAGGAAAGCACACCGGAAGTAAAACCGGAAGAAAAAGAAGAAAGTGCAGCACAATCCGATACGGAAAAAGAAGACAAATAAACAAATAGTCTATGAAAATTTTTGAGGGAGGCTTTTGCCTCCCATTTTGCTTTATTTATCAAGAAGCAGGATAGCGAACGATGATTATTCAAATCTATGCAATAGTTTCAATTGAAGATGCCACAGCTCTGTGCAAATTAGGAGTGGATCATATCGGAACGGTAGTGAGCTGGAACGGAGATAAAAAGCGTGGAATAGTTTCGGTTGGCAGAGCAAAAGAAATTATCAAAACAGTCAGAAAATACGGAAAAATTTCAACTGTTATTGTAGATACTGCAAATTTGCAAGAAATAATGCACTACGCAGAAGAATTAAAAATGGATATTTTGCACATATGCCATAAAATGCCTTCGGAAGAGTTAAAAAAACTAAAGGAATTTTTGAAAAAACTAAACATTAAACTTATGTATGCAATACCCGTTATAGACAAAAATAGTATCAATTCGGCAAAAGAAGTAGAAAGATTTGTAGATTTTATCATACTTGATTCACCCTTCAAAAGCAAACAGATGAACGGGTTCATTGGTGCAACCGGAAAAACACACGATTGGAATATCAGCACAGAAATCGTAAATTCGGTTAAAAAACCGGTGATATTGGGTGGAGGGCTTTCCCCGGAAAACGTTATAAATGCAATCGAAAAAGTTCGTCCTCATGGAGTTGATGCAAAAACATCACTTGATTTACCAGACGGTTTCGGTAAGAAAGATATTAAAAAAGTGGAACTATTCGTAAGGAAGGTGCGCAAAATTGAAACATAAATTACTCACAATAGGTGATAATTGCTTTGACATCACAATAAAGGGTAAATTTAAATTCGAAAGTGACAAAAACTTCATACCGGAAAACTACAAAGCACTGCCCGCAGGAACGGGGGTTAATTTTGCTGCAGCATTCGGAGTATTTTTCGGTGAATCATACTACTTTACTCCGATATCAAAAGATAGTTTCGGTAATGAAATAAAACAGTTTTTAATCGCAAATAACGTAAAATTGTTGGGAAAAGAAACGGACAAAAATACCGCTTTAATAATCGCAATAGTGAATAATACAGGAGAAAGGAGCACATTTGCCCTTCTTAAAAACGCTTCTTACGAAGATATTAGTTTCAAGGAATTTGAGAAAATTAAAGAGGGTTTTGATGCAATATATATAAGTTGCGGTATCTGCACGACACAAAAAGTGCAAAGGGAAATCCTAAAAATAGCTGAAGAAGCGAAATTAAACAGGATAAAAGTGTTTTTCGACCCGCAGATAAGAATAGGAAAAGATATCCCAGGTTTTTTAAACAGTGCAATCCAACTCTCCGAAATAAGTGATATTATCTTTGCAAATAGCGAAGAACTTAAAGCAATGGACATACCTCAAGAGGGATTCATAGTAGACAAAAAGGGAGAAAAAGGTGCAGTGGTATTTTACAATTCAAAGAGAATATCCGTAAAAGGAATTAAAGTAAACGTAGCGGACACAACAGGGGCAGGAGATATTTTCAACGCGGCATTTCTTTCGGAAATCCTTTCCGATAAAACAATCGCTGAATCCTTGAAATTTGCAAACTATGCAGCAGCACTTTCCATAACGAAAAAAGGGGTTTACATACCGAAACGCTCCGATGTCGAAAAGTTCATTGAAAAAACAAAATGAGAAAAAAATTTTTCACATATAAAGAGATAAGCAAAGTTAATGCTTTAATCGAAAACTTTATAAAAAAATACATAGAAAAATTTGGCAAAGAAGGAATAGTAATAGGCGTAAGCGGAGGAATAGACAGTGCCGTGCTTACCAAAATTTCAGTGAATGCATTGGGGAAAGATAAGGTCAGTTTGGTTCATGTATTAGAGCGGGATACATTAAAAGAAAGCACGATTTGCGCAGAGAAAGTTGCGGAAGACGTAGGACTACCGTTAAAGAAAAAGCGAATCACACTCATGCTTGAAACATTCGGCATATACCATCTTCAACCGTTCCTCGGATTTATAGCTCCGGAAAAAGTAAAAGAGAAATATGCGCAAAAGAGAAAAAACGAGCTAAACAAAAGCGGTAATTTATACCTTAAACATCTTTTAGGAAAAGGAGATAAAAAGTTTAGAAAAGACATCGCATACTACGAAACAAAAGCCCGTGCAATAACAATGACTTTGTATTACTTTGCAAACATTGAAAACAAACTTGTTATGGATAGTGGCAATAAAACGGAACTTTCCATAGGTTACTATGCAAGATACGGAGAGGCAGGCGATATCATGCCCCTTGCGGGACTTTACAAAAGCGAAGTGTATACGCTTGCAAAATATATAAACGTGCCCGAAATTGTTTTTAACAGGCACCCGGCACCGGACATTATTCCGGGAATTACGGATGAAATGGCGATAGGAATGAGTTATGCCATACTTGATAAAGTTTTACTATCGATTGAAAATAACAAAAGTGATAAAGAAATTATAGAAGAGACTCATATTTCGGAAGAGAAACTAAATTTTATAAGAACGGTTAACGGCTACGCAAAACTCATAGAAAACATACCTATAAAATTAAAATTGGATAATGAACAAATTTAAGCTTGTTTCCGATTTTAAGCCTACAGGGGACCAACCCGAAGCGATCGAAAAACTCACAGAAGGGATAAAAAAAGAATACAAATTTCAAACATTGCTTGGGGTAACCGGCTCCGGAAAAACTTTTACGATGGCAAATGTCATACAAAACGTGCAAAAGCCAACGCTTGTTATTTCCCATAATAAAACATTGGCAGCGCAACTTTACTCGGAATTTAAACACTTCTTTCCGGAAAATGCCGTAAGATATTTTGTAAGCTATTATGATTTTTACAGGCCGGAGGCGTATGTTCCGCAACTCGACTTGCATATAGATAAAACAGCCGATGTGAATGAAGACATCGCTCGCTTGAGGCATGCAACGGTAAGAGCATTGCTTGAAAGAAGAGACGTAATAGTAGTTGCTTCGGTATCCTGCATATACGGATGGGATTCTCCGGAAGAGTATAAAGAACAGCTGTTTACGGTAAGTGTCGGAGAAAAAATTAAAAGAGGCAACATAGCGCTGGGTCTTGCACGTCTTCAATACGAAAGGAATGACTTTGATTTCAGACCGGGTAGATTCAGAATGCGAGGAGACATAATTGATGTTTTTCCCAAAGAATCGGAAACAGCAATAAGAATAGAACTTTTTGGAGACGAAATAGACAGCATTATAGAATTTGATCCTCTTACCGGAAAACTTATAAAAAAACATTCAAATTTTACATTTTTTCCGGCATCTCAATTTCTGACGACACTTGAAAGAATTCACAGATATGCAGACGAAATAAGAAAAGAACTTGCATTGAGGGTGGAATTTTTCCGAAAAAGGGGAAAATTATTGGAAGCACAAAGATTGGAAGAGCGAACAAATTATGATCTTGAGATGCTCGAACAAACGGGATACTGTCCGGGAATTGAAAATTACTCCAGGTACTTCTCCGGACGGAAAGCCGGTGAAGAACCATTCACGCTTTTAAATTTCTTCCCGGATGACTTCCTCATGTTTATAGATGAATCCCATATCACTCTGCCCCAGATACGGGCTATGTACCATGGAGATCACCAGAGAAAACTCACACTGGTGAATTACGGATTCCGATTGCCATCCGCATTGGACAACAGACCGTTGCGGTTTTCGGAATTCCTAAATCACATAAATCAGTGCATATTTGTTTCTGCAACACCTTCGGAATACGAAAAGGACATAAGCAGCCAGATAGTAGAACAGATTATTCGTCCGACAGGTCTTGTCGATCCCGAAATAGAGGTTCGTCCAACAAAAAATCAGATAGATGACTTGATGAGGGAAATAAAAAGGAGAGCGAAAAAAAACGAAAGGGTCCTCGTTACAACACTTACAAAGAAAATGGCGGAAGAACTCGCAATGTTTCTTACAGAACACGGAATAAAAGCAAAATATTTGCACTCGGAAATAAAAACATTGGAACGAGTAAAAATACTCAAAGCACTAAGAGAGGGAGAGTTTACATGCCTTGTAGGAGTAAACCTGCTAAGAGAAGGCCTCGATCTTCCGGAAGTTTCGCTTGTTGCGATAATAGATGCGGATAAAGAAGGATTTTTACGTTCGGAAGTATCACTTATTCAAACAATGGGACGTGCAGCACGTAACGTATCCGGAAAAGTCATTATGTATGCAGATTCCTTGACAGAATCCATGAAGAACGCAATAAGAGAAACGGGCAGGAGGAGAAAAAAACAACTTGAGTATAATAAGAAGCACCACATAGAGCCAAAAACAATTAGGAAAGCAATTTCGGATCTCATAGATTTGCCATGGAAGAAAGAGGAAGAACTAAAAGACATTGACATGAGCAATTTAACAGAGGAACAATTCAAAGCATTGATTCTGGAGCTCACTGAAGAGATGCACCTAAAAGCTGATATGCTTGAGTTTGAAGAGGCAGCAAAGCTAAGAGATAAAATAGAAAAGCTAAAAGAAGTTTATAAAAAGAGGCAAAAATGAAGAAGAGAATAGGACTTGCACTGGGAAGCGGAGGGCCACGAGGACTTGCCCACATAGGAGTTATTAAAGTTTTAAAGGAGAATGGATTCGATATGAGTATTATTGCAGGCTCGAGCATCGGATCTCTCGTAGGAGGAGCCTATGCAATTACCCAATCAATAGAAGAGGTAGAGAAAATGGCAATGTCAACGGATATGAAAACCATATTGGGAATTTTGTTTGATCCCACCGTTAAATCCGGTTTGATAAGGGGAGAAAAAATCACTAAATTTATAAATAAGATACTTGGGGATCCGAATATAGAATCTTTAAAAACACCTTTTATACCGGTTGCAACAGATTTTGGAAGCGGAAAGCCTACGGTTTTTGAAAAAGGAAGTTTCGTGGAAACCGTAAGGGCAAGTATCTCCATACCATTTCTTTTTCAACCTGTTCTTATTAATAAAAAACTTTATGTGGACGGCGGCCTTTCGATGCAAGTTCCGGTTCGCCCTTTAAAAGAGAAACAAGCGGATATAATAATAGCAGTAAATCTTGCTGAAAATGCATACAATAAAAAAGATTTTTCCATAAACGGATTGGTTCGCTCACCCATAGGTTTATATAAAATAGCCGTAAACTCCATAGGCATATTAGAAATAAATCTTGCAAGGGAAAATTGTAGAGAAGCGGACATAACCGTTTCTCCAGACGTACAGAACGTTGGATGGGATAGTTTTTGGAAACCAAAAAACGTAATTAAACAAGGAGAAATGGCAATGCAGAAAAAACTTCCTAAACTTATCAGAATGTTAAACAATAATTAGAAAAAAGATATTGCAAAAATTCAAAATAGTTCTAAAATAATAAAAAATTTGGGATAGGAGGTGAAGACATGCTTAGATGGAATAGAAAGAGAAGAGGTTTTACTCTTGTAGAATTGGCAATCGTTATTGCAATCCTTGGCATTCTTGCACTTTACGCACTGCCAAAATACCAAGGAATGGTAGAGGAAGCGAGAAGCTCCGAAGCAAGGGCGCAGTTGGGATCGGTTCGTTCGGCTTTGGGTATTTATTACGCAAAGAATCACGGAGTATATCCGGCAACGCTTGACGGGACAATCTTTGCAGATGATTCTGTACCGGAAGTAGAAGTAACGCTTCATGATGGCAGCATAAAACGCTCTAACGATGTAAATAATGGAGTAACTGTAAATAACGACGGGACAGTTCAAGCAAGTGAAGTTAGTGATGCAGGCGGTTGGATATACGACGTCGAAAATACAACGTACGATAAGGCAGATGTGAGAATAAATTCAAAAGGCATAGATCCTACCACAGGACGCTATTGGTACGAGTATTAAACAAAATTTTTATCGCTAAATATTAGAGAGGTGCCATATGGCACCTCTCTAACTTTATAAAACTCGACATTTTGGTCATTGGTTCTATAGTTATCTATAGAAAAAACTCAGACAAGAACTTACATTAAAACTTATTACAAGATAAATTCGAAATTATTTTGAAAAAACGCTATATATTGTAAACTATATACAAAGGAGTGACAGATGAAAAAAATAACCGGAATTAGTATAACAAACGAGTTTATAAGAATAGCGGAAGTTAAAATAGACGGTGAAAGTATCAAATCGGTTCGCCTTGAAGATGTTCCGTATTCAAAAGAAAGTTTTAAAAATCCCGAATTTATTAAGAAGTTGAAAGACTTAATCAAAAAAGAAAAAATATACACAAAAGGATTCATATCTTTGGATAACAGGAATGTAATAGTAAAAGATAAAATAGTCCCTCCCATAAGAAAAGAGGAAATTTTTAAACTGATAGAAGCTGAAATCAAAGATTATGCGATTTTTAACCATCAAAATGTTTCTTTGGGATTCAACGTCATAGAAAAGGCAAAAGATAAATTCAAAATTATATGGGCGGGTGCAAAAGAAGATATACTTTTAAACACAATTAAAACATTGAAAAAAGCGGGATTTAAAACAGTAGGAGTAATTCCTTCCAATTTTGCGCTGGCAAAATTCATTTATACATTTTACGAAGTAAATAGTTCCTCACTCATAGTGGATATTGATAAAACTGAGACAACACTTACATTCATATCGGACGGAAAAGTCCTGTACACATACACACAGGATCTCGGAATAGAGGAAGCAACGAGCAATGAAGTTTATACAAGAAACAATTGGCTTGGAAATATTGTAACAACGGTAACATTCGTTGCAAGAAACAGAAACCTAAGCATAGACAAAATATTCCTTGTATCTCAAGAAAATAAAGTAGAATCACTCGTAAAAATTCTTGGCTCGCGACTTCCTCAACAGATTATACCTGTAAAACTTCCGGAGAATATAAATTTTGAGAATGAAGAAGATTACTTACGAATGCAAAAAAGCGGAGGTATGGAATTCAGCGAAGCAGTGGGGCTTACTCTTTTTGCTATTGAAGGTGTTAGAGATCCTCTTTTTTGCGATATTTCCAAACATATCCTCGTAGAAAAAAAATCTATCGGCATTAAAGTTGCAACCACGATCTTACTCCTCATTATTATAAACGGTGCGGCGTTTTATTTCTATCCTTATATAAACAATACTCTAAAAAGTTTACAGACAAACATCATCTCAACAAAAAGTAAAATTAATGCCGTTTCAAAATTTGCACAGCAAACCGAAGCCATAAAAAACGAACTGTCCGAATTAGATAATTCTCTAACCGCGTATCAAACAGCAAAGAAAGATCTCGAGCAAAGAGCAATAACATCTGCACTTCTTGCGGAAATTAAGGCAAAATTGCCAAAGGGCGTTTCCTTAACTTCGGTTTCGATAAATTCAAACGGAGATATCAATATCTCAGGCTCAGGACCAAGCTACAAAGCCATTCTCCAATACGAAGTAAATCTTTCGGATGCCAAATACATTGAAAATGCAAGCATACTTTCCATGTCGAAAAATCCGGCATCAAATGCAACATTTAACATGGTAGCTAACATAAAAGGAGTAAACCATGAAAAAAAATAAGAAGGTTAACAAATTAGCCGTATTTTTTACAATTTCCATATTAGAGATTGCATCTGTTGCGGGCTTGTTTGCATACAAAGGATACCTTATCGGAAAAAAATCAGAAGTTCTGCATTCCGAAACAAAGATTCTTCAGGAAAAAACGGCTATTGCGCAAGTAGCAAATGATCTCGAGAAGCAAAAAACAGAAAAAGAAAATAAAATAAAGCAAGCTCGAGCAGCATTTTTTACGGATCAAAGTCTAATGGATTTCCTAAAAGAATTAAGCAATATTGCAGGTGTATACAATCTCCATATAAACAGTATTTCTTTCGGCGGGTTAAAAAATATGGCAAATACCACACCTCCCATACAGCTCTTACCTGTAAATATCAGCATATCGGGAAAAAACTACGATGATATCGTGCATTTTATGTCTTACCTTGAAAAGAAAGGATATTCTTTAAAATTCAACAATCTTTCGGTAGGAGAATTTCAATCAATCGGTTCGGGTGGAAGCAGAAGTAATGCTACAAATTTATCGGTTGCGATAACAATATACGTGCAAACAAACAGCAAAGGGAAGTGGAGTTACAAGAGTGGTGATTAACATATGAAAGAGCTCTTGTCCATAACAGAAGTTTCACTGAAAATTAGCGAAGGGAAAGATCTAAAAAAATTATTCAATTACGCGATAAAAGTTGCAAATGAGGCATTCGGACTGGAAAACGGAGAAATTTATTTGTTCCGAAAAACTGAGAAGGATTTATCTTACTTCGACAAGGTTTTGCATGAAAATAACGCAATAGTAAATAATTTTCCAAACGGTTCCGAAATTGTTACACCGATTAAATCGGCAGATAAGATAATCGGAATGATAAAATTTACAAGGCGCAACGGAAATTCTTTTAACAACACGGATATTAAAAATGCCGAAGTATTGGCATCCATCTTAAGCATATCTATATTACATACTGAACTCAATGAACAAGTTAAAGAAAAATTAAACAAACTTGAATTTCTATACGAAATAAGTCAGGAACTTAGCAAAACAATAGAATTAGAAGAAGTTTTAGACATCATTGTTAAACACATTAAAAAGACGTTTTCGTTTGATAAGGTAGCCGTTCTGCTGATTACCAAAGACGGAAGGTACCTGAAAATAAAACGTGCCTCGTCAGGGTATTCAAAAGAAAAAATCAAAAACTTAAAAGTAAATATAGAAAAAGGAGAGGGTATCACGGGTACGTCAGCAAAAAAAGAAGAGACAGTTATATCAAACGATGTTGAAAAAGACAATAGATACATAAACGGAAGTAGCGACACAAAATCTGAAATTGCAATTCCTTTAAAAGCTAAAGGCAAATTGCTTGGAGTTTTGGACATAGAAAGCAATATAAAAAATCGCTTTAGCGATGAAGATAAAAAAGTGCTCGAGGCTGTTGCAAGTGCAGCATCTCTTGCAATATATAATGCACTTCTATACGAACAGATGAAATCTCTTGCAGAAAAAGACGAACTTACCGGACTCTATAATTACAGGGCTTTCAGAAAAGAATTGGACAAGGAAATCAGAAGAGCGCTAAGATACCAAAAAACGCTCTCTCTTGCCATGTTTGATATCGATTTCTTTAAAGAATACAACGACCATAACGGACACGATGTCGGAAATATTGCTTTGAGAAAAGTAGGGCAAATTATCATAAAAAACAGTAGAAATTTAGACTTTCCGGCACGCTTTGGCGGCGAAGAATTTATAGTAATCTTACCGGAAACAGATAAAAGAGGGACATATATTTATGCGGAAAGAATAAGAAGGATCATAGAAAAAGAAAAATTCCCGGGTGAAGAAAAACAACCAAACGGAAAACTCACAATTTCCGGAGGAGTTGCTGAGTGTCCATCAGACGGAAACAGTGCGGAAAAAATTATAAAATCGGTTGATATCGCAGTGTATAAAGCTAAAAATAGCGGTAGAAACAAAGTAGTAATATTTAACGGAGGTGAGAGTAATGTGGACAATTGAAATATATACAACTTCTCACGACGAAATGATAGATATAACGGAAAAAGTGCGTTCATTTGTAAAAAAGAGCGGAGTAAAAGAAGGATTATGTGTTGTCTATGTTCCGCATACAACCGCTGCAATTACAATAAACGAAAACGCAGATCCGTCGGTAAGGCACGATATTCTTGCCACTTTAAACAAAATAGTTCCGTGGAATAATAGGTACACACATCTGGAAGGAAATGCGGCGGCCCACATAAAAGCAGCTACAATGGGTTCGGATAGAACCGTATTGGTGCATAATGGTGATTTAGTGCTCGGCACGTGGCAAGGAATTTTCTTCTGCGAATTCGACGGCCCGCGAACAAGGAGAGTTTTTGTTGAGGTGATTAGTAGGTGAAACGCAATGGATTTACTCTCATTGAGTTATCCATTGTAATTGCTATTCTTGCCATACTTTCGTTATTCGCACTGCCCAAATTCGAAAATATCGAAAGGGAGGCAAAAGCAGCTGCATGTAAGGCAAATCTCGGTGCCGTGCGCAGTGCAATCGCAATATCATACGCAAAGATGCACCATCTGCCTGTAAATCAAAACGGAAATTTGGTTAATTACGACCCAAGCGGTGTATACGCCAATCCAACCCCTCTGTTTGAAATAATCCCTGTAAACCCTTATTGCAAAAATGTTCAATATTTTTTCGCATCCGAATCGGATGTATCAAGTTATAATCCGTGCAACGGAGATATGCATAGAGCCTACTGGGTCGTTGAAACGGATAGCGGGGGCTCTTTCCTAAAAAGTGCAAGGGTAAAACCTTGCTACGTAGATTGCAATGACTTACCACCGGGAGAAGATCCGAATAAGTGGTAATTTAATTTCAATTGTGAATTTTTTTTATATATTTGTGAATTTCCTTTTTTACGGCTTCTTCGTTAACGGTAAGAATTTTCCTGTTCTGCATAACGATTTTGCCATCTATAATAACCGTATCAACATCAGAAGGATACATGGAATATGCAATAAGCGAATACGGATTTGTATTGGGCAAAAGGTTTATATTATCCTTCTTTACTAAAATTATATCGGCACGAAATCCTTTTTTCAAAAGTCCTACATCGCTGAAACCGATATTTTCAGCACCTTGAAATGTTGCCATACGCAACAATTCTTTTGCATTTAAAAGTTCCGGATTATTAGACAAGCCTTTTGCCAAAAAAGAAACAAGCCTCATATCTTCGAGCAGGGCAAGATTATTGTTTGAAGCCGCACCGTCAGTTCCTATGCCAAGCAACAATTTATTAGAAAGCATCTTCGGTATATCGGGAATACCAGAACCTAATTTCAAATTACTTTGTGGATTCAATGCGATTCCCACTCTGTTCTCTTTCAAAATTTTATAATCGTTTTCATCTAAAAAAACGCAATGAGCGGCATTAACCTTTGCATTAAAAAATCCTTCTTCATAGAGTTTCTGAATGGGGCTTTTTCCGTAGATTTTTTTAAAGTCGGAAACTTCTTTCTCCGTTTCATGCAAATGCGTATGAACAACAACACCCATTTCCTTTGCCACTTTGCTAATCGATTTTAGAAATCTTAACGTGCACGTATAAGGAGCGTGAGGAGCAAAGCTTGCTAAAATTCGCCCGTTTTCACTGTTATTGTATTTTGACACAAATTTTTCGGCAAGCTTTAATTTTATCGTATCCATGTCAAATTTAGAAGCAAGGCCAAACCCGAGGCTTGCACGTATACCCGTTTCTTTCACCGCTTTAGCAACAGCATCCATGTGAAAATAAAAATCCGCAACAGTAGTAACACCTGTTTTTAAAGACTCCATCAATCCAAGCAAACTGCCAAAATACACATCATCTGCCGTTAATTTCGATTCTATGGGAAATATCACATTCTGCAACCACTGCTTAAGTGCCACATCATCAGCAATTCCTCGCATAAGTACCATGGCAAGGTGCGTATGCGTATTCACAAATCCGGGCATTACAAAAAAATCTTTAGCGTCAATTACAGTATCAAAAACAAAATCGTATTTTTTTTCTTTTCCGACATAAAAAATACGGGATCCGTCTATTACAACGTCTCCCGTATCAATTACACCCTCATCAGTTAACGCAAGAAGTGTTCCGTTTTTTATAAGAATCATACGTTTTCTTTTCTTTTAAGTACAAGCGGATGGTTGTCCTCTATTATTTCCTCCGTGTTTTCATTTAAAATACGCCTAATATCTTTTGGCAGCGAAAACATTCTTTGATGCGATTCACCATCGTAAAACTTTAATTCTCCGTTAATTCTGTTTTTAATAAGCTCGTTAACATGTTCAACCGATAAAGATTTCGGGTCGAACTGTTTGGAAGAAATAACAAAACTCCATGTCGTATCAAAACTTGGCACATAGGCATAATAACTTCGAACAACAGGAAATACTCGAGATAAAGTATTTCTTATTGCACGGTGCATTCTGTAGGTTACATTCCTCAGCATAGATGCCTGAAGCACAAAAATTCCATCGTCTCTCAGTCGATCGTAGAGTAATTCAAAAAACTCTTTTGTGAACAATTTATACGACGGGCCTGCTTCAAACGGTTCCGTAAGATCGCTTATTATTACATCACACGAAGAAGATGATACTCCCTTTTCCATAAACTTACGAGCATCCGTATTGAGTAATGTTACCTTTGGATTTTCAAATGCCCCTTTGTGCCATTCCGAAAGAAATTTTTTGTTCAGTTCGATTTCTTTCTCATCTATATCTATCATGATGGCTTTTTCGACACTGCCGTGCTTTAACACCTCTCTCAAAGTGGCGCCTTCACCGCCACCAAAAATAAACACGTTTTTAGGATTAGGATGCAAAAGCATAGCAGGATGAACCAGCGCTTCATGGTAGATATATTCATCCTTTACGGACGACTGCACGTCCCCATCAATAATGAGCATCTTTCCGAAAAAGGTGCTCTCCACAATCTGCATAAATTGATAGGGAGTTTTCGCTTCTGCTAATATACTCTCTATACCGTGCAGATGTTCTTCACCGTCGGCAAAAACATCATGAAAGTACAGATACTTTTTGCTCATCTTCTCTTTCCTTTGTGGTTAATAACCTGTGGAGGTATTTTCCATTGTTTTCCTCGCCTCTAACAATCTCCGTCGTTTGCACGCTTGTGGCACCAAGCTTCTCAGCTACATACTCACATGCAAGTTTCGGATCGGCATCCCCGCACGTATAAAAATCAAGAGCCGCATAGCCATACTCGGGCCACGTGTGTATAGAGAGGTGAGATTCAGAAATTACCACCACCCCACTAACTCCCTGAGGAGTAAAGTGGTGAAATGCAACGTTCAAAACAGTTGCATTAGCTCTTTCTGCAGCATCCACGAGGATCTGCTTCAACACTTCGAGGTTGTTCAGCGTTTCTGGATTGCAACCAGAAGCGTCCATAATAATGTGTCTACCTTCAGTGCGCATTTCAGCCACCCCCTTCCAAAGAATTAGTAAGGTAATGAATTACCTTATCGGTGGATTTATATCAGATTTTTGAAAATTTTCAATAGTTTTTAGGATATTTTTACAACTTTATTGAAATATATTTGACGCAAAATAAAAATCAGTTAAAATAAGGTATGCAAAAAGAAGAACGTATAGGCGACATACTTATTAGCAAAGGACTCATTACGGAAGAACAATTAAAAGACGCTTTGGAAGAGCAGAAAAAAACACACGAGAAATTGGGCCAAATACTCATACAAAAAGGAATTATCTCGCCTTCCGTTTTAGCAGAAGCTCTGTCCTCACAAACAAATATTCCATCGATAAATATAGAAAACTATGCAATAGACCCGGAAGTTATTTCGGTTTTACCGGAACGATTTATCAGAACGAATTTTATAATACCGTTAAGAAAGATTAACGATACGCTTGAAGTAGCATGCGTTCCGCCGATCAACCCGGAGGCATTGGAGGAAGCAAGACTAATAAGCGGATTTAGGATAAAACCTTTTCTTATTACGGAGGCGGAATTTGAGCAAACAC
>JALSNB010000093.1 GCA_026987225.1 Caldisericaceae bacterium | reverse complement strand
TGTTCGGCTACTCTCGCGGAGTTAACGGGATAAAACTTCCGAGGGCGATAAAGTTCACCGCATCGATGTATTCGATAGGATTTCCGCCGGAACTGCTCGGCCTCGAAGCGCTGACAAAAGATGACATTGCATTTCTAAAAGAAAACTATCGTGATTTCGAAAAAGACGTAAGAGACGCGCTGAAATATTTCAACCCAGACTCGCCCTTTGTGCCTTACGAAATAAAGACGAAAGTGAAAAACATATTTTCGGATTTCGAAACTAATAAGTTCCACAGGGAAATTACGTCGTGCGTTCTGAGAGAGCTCGGTGAAAACAGGACTGACAATTTGCGGGAGCATATCGTTCGTGCCGCAAGCATAAGGAGGTTTCTCGGCTAATTTTCAAACTTGACAAATTATATGAAAAGATTATATTTATAATATGAAAGCAAAAAAGGGACAAACATAACTTGTCGCCTTTATAAAATGCAGTATGCTTTCATAAAAGGGTTGTTTCCGTTAACTGCGAATACGAACTTCGCCATTTAACGAAACGCCTTAATATGTAAAATTCATTGAGGGGGTGAAATATGAACGTATGGATTGTAATTTTTGCCGTTGTAATCGCCGTTATCCTGCTGCTTTTCGTTTTGAGAGGCGGAAGCAAGGAAGAGAAATCCGATTTTTCTTTTGCTGACGGTGCGGACAATTCGGAAGTTTCCGAGTCGCTCAGGCACGCCATAAAAAATGCGGATTCTTCAAACGGCGCATCTCTTTTCAGCAACGTGAAAGTAAAAGGATGGACAAAGCACTTTGCCCTGATTCACTATCTCATCATCGCTCCTTCCCGCATCGTAGTGATAAGAAAACTTCCGCTTAATGCGGAGAGTGTTTCCGTAAAAAACGGGCAGTGGTTCGTGAAGGAAAACGGAAAGGAAAAGAAAATTAAAAATCCTGTGAATATGAATCTCTATGCGATCAACGTGCTGAGAAGTATCCTGAAAAAGAAGTGCGCGAACTTTTATGACAAATTAAACTTTGCTTCAGTTATTCTTTTGGGTGATAAAACGGAGCTTAACGTGTCGAAAGAGGAGCGCTACGGGGCAATCATAATGAAACAAAACAAAATAGAAGACCTCGTTGAAATGGAACTTTCCAGTGCGCCCGTAATTCCTCCGGAAGGCCTGCAGTGTATAAGTAATGCCGTAGGGCTAAACGCCTAAAATCATCAGCACGCCCAAAAAAATAAATAAAATGCCGCCCGCAATTTTGAAAACCTGCGGTGAAATGAATTTTGAAAGGAAATCTCCCAAACCCACGGAAATAGCGGATGCGGCGACGAGCGCCGATGCCGAGGCAAGAAAAACGTAAAACCTGTTTATATTGTTTTTTGAAGCGAACAAAAACGTTGCAATCTGTGTTTTGTCTCCCATTTCCGCAAGAAAAACGGTTCCGAAAATCGTGAAAAACAGTTTCATATTACCTCCTCATGTAAAAATATATGTATTCCTGAGCGTATCCTGCAAACGGGCCGAAAAGGTTCCTTCCCTCTTTTGTGATTTTTTGCGTCGTGCCTTTTATTCCGAAGAGCTTTTCCATGCCACGCTTTATCCACACGTCCACAGGGAAAGCGGAAAGTTCGTTCATCGAAAAAAGCATGATGCAATGAGCGACTTTTATGCCCACACCCTTTATCTTTAAAAGCGCTTTCTCTTTTTCTTCGAATGGAAGTTTTGCGATTACATTCATTTTCTTTTCGTCATACTTTTCAGTGAATTCTTCGAACCACTTCTCCCTGAAACCCAATTTTAACGATTTTATCTCTTCCTTTGACAAACTCTTCAGTGCGGAAGATGCCGGGAAAAGGTTGAATGTGCCGAAAGGCGTTTCGATTTCTTTGCCTGCAATTTTAGCAAGCGCATCGAGCCTTCGCCGTATCAAAGGGATTGCGCTCTGAACGGAAAAGATAAATGAGATTGCCGTCTCGAACGGCTCCTGCCTCATGATGCGAATTCCCAACGTATCGTCGATCACCTTTGCAAACTGCGGAACGCGTTTTATAAGTTCCCTGTTTATCCTTTCGATATCGTCGTTTATGCCGAGAATTTCTTTTAATTTTTCTTTTGAAATGTTCTCGCCGTAAACGGAAAAGAGCAATCCGTCTTTTTCGGTGCGCAGAGCGATTACGGATTGCCCCCTTACGTATATGAAGGTTCCGCCTTTCTCTGTTATCCTGAACGTCTGCCCGCACGTTAACGTGCGCTCAAGAGAAAAGTTTTTCGGCAGGCTAATCTTTTGCCAGTTCGTATATTGCCCTTCCGTATATCTTTGCAATTTTTACGAGATGATTTATGCCTATGAACTCGTTTGGCTGATGCTCCACCGCAACCATTCCCGGGAAAACGGGGCCGAAAGCAACGCCTTTTTCCATTGCGCGCGCATACGTTCCGCCTCCGATTGCAAGGGTGTAGCCCTTTTCCCCCGTTTCCTCTTCGTAAACTTTGAGAAGTTTCTGAACGATGTCCTCGCTTTCACTTACAAAGAGCGGCGGTTGGTGGTGCGTATCTTTTACTTTCAGGCCGTAGGGTGCGGCACTCTTTTCGATAGCGTCCGTTATCCTCTCCGCGCTGTCCGTGATCGGGTAGCGAATATTAAACACGATTTCGGCAGTATCCTTTTCGATTTTCATCATGCCGAGGTTGCAGGTGAGTTTTCCGGATTCTTTGTCTTCGAATGCAATGCCGAGCTTTTCCCCGAAAACGTCGTCCCCGATTTTTTCGTTTACAAAATCGATTACGCTCTTTACCTCTTTGCTTATATCGGCATCTTTCAGGGCGGAGCAGAGGATTGTCACCGCATTCTTGCCTTCCCACGGATGTGCGCCGTGTGCGGATATGCCTTTTGCAATGACTTTGTTTCCGTTTACTTCGACACCGTCAAAGCTCTTTAACGAAGGAGCATTTGAAAATTCCGCTTCCGCATAATCCGGCACCATATTGGGGCGTTCTCCTCCTTTCAAAAGGATTTCCTTGTTTTCCGGCGAAAATTTCTTTTCGATTGTTACGTTCAGTATGCCTTTTTCCCTGTTTATAACGGGAAAGTTGCCGTCCGGAGTAAATCCCACAAGCGGTGCCTTTTCTTTTTCTTTGTAGTATGCAATTCCTTTCCAGCCCGTTTCTTCGTTTGTCCCGAAAACAATGCGGACACGCTTTTTCACGGAAAGCCCGCTCTCTTTCAGTGCGTACAGTCCGAACAGCGCCGCCATCATCGGGCCTTTGTCGTCTATTGCGCCTCTGCCGTATATTTTCCCGTCTTCCACAACGGCCGCATACGGGTGGTGCTTCCAGCCTTTGCCTTCCGGAACGACGTCGAGATGCCCGAGTATGCTGATCAGTTCCTCGCCTTCCCCGAATTCCACGTATCCCGCATAGCCGTCAAGGTTTTTCGTTTTGAAGCCCATCTCTTCGCCCACTGTGAGCGCATAGTCAAGCGCAAGCTTTACTCCGAGCCCGAACGGTGCGCCCTCTTCGGGTTTGTCTTCCACACTCTTTATCTTTAAAATTTCCCTTACTATCTCCACGAGATCGTCTTTGTTTTTCTCTATAAATTTTTCCATTTTTTCGCCTCCTTACAGGCAATTTTACCAGCGAAGCAATTTTAATCAAGCGATTTTACTACCGAACAAATGTTTGCAAATATCCGAAAATTTGCTATAGTATATAAAAATAAAACTATAGTTAATGGAGGTGCAGATGGACAAAGCCGGATTTTATCGTGAAAACGAGCATTTCTTAAAGATTCTTGCGATTCACTACGCAAGGAATTTTTCTTTGGAATTCGACGATCTCTTTCAGGAAGGCGCTCTCGGGATGCTCGTTGCGTTCAACCGTTACGGCAGCGAGAAGAAAACGGACGAACTCGAAAAAATCGGAAAGAAAATGGCAAACAGGTTTATGTACAGATACGTCTCAAAGGAGATAAAGAGGAGGAAATTTCTGCAGTGAACGAAAGGA
>JALSNB010000092.1 GCA_026987225.1 Caldisericaceae bacterium | reverse complement strand
AACGAATGATTTCCGCCGGTTATGACATCGATACCGAGAGAAAAGAGTTCCTCGGCAACTTTTGCCGTAATACCCGCACCATGAGCCGCATTCTCACCGTTTGCGACGATAAAATCCGGCGAAAAATACTCCTTGACATAAGGAATAAAATTTTTAAGCGTTTCTCTTGCGGGTTTCCCGAAAATATCTCCTATAAAAACTATTTTCATCTATTATAAAGAAAGCCAGCGGGGCATATTCCCGCTGACGTAAAAATCAAAATATGGCAAAGCGCCGATATTACTCCTTTTTCTCTGCTTCAGGTTCTTTTGCCGCTTCTTCCTTTGCTTCTTCTCCTTCTTCAGCGGTTTCTTCCGCAGCCGGCACTTCTTCTCTTGTGGGCGTTACAACAGAAACAACAGGCGTATCGGGATTTGTGTAAACCTTTACGTTTTCAGGCAGATTCAGGTCTTTTACAAAGATTACGTCGTGTATGTCCAGATCCGAAACATCGACAACGATCTTTTCGGGAAGGTCAAGCGGTTTTGCCTCTACTTCCAATTCATATACTTCCTGCTCGAGCAGGCCGCCAACCTTAACACCCTTTGCCTCGCCAACAACTTCAACAGGCACATTCGTATAAACGGGCTTGTCAATGTCAACAAGCTGAAAATCCATATGAAGTATTACATCAGTTATAGGATCTCTCTGAATCTCTTTAACAATGGAAGGATAGGATTTACCGTCAAGCGTCAGATCAAAAATGACGTTCACTCCCTCTTTCCTCAGAGTCCTTAAAAAATCTTTTCTGTTAAGCACAATAGGCGTCGGCTCAACTCCCGCACCGTATGCAACCGCAGGTATCAAACCTTGCCTTCTGTAGTTATTTAACATACTCTTCTTTTTAACGTCTCTCTTTTTCACTTCTAATGGTATTCTTCTCATCTACTCACCTCACCTATGCAATTTTTAAACGTCTTATTATATCACTTTTCACTTTTTTGTTCAAACAACGCACTGATAGATTGATGGAGCGAGATACGTTTGATCGCTTCCCCTATAAGCGGTGCAACGCTCAAAACTTTTATTTTATCCGGCAAAACTCTGTCCTTTAAAACGGTATCCGTAATAACGAGCTCTTTGATAGGAGAGCTCTCTATTTTGCTTAAGCTGTCCCCGGCAAAAATTCCGTGGGTTGCACATGCGTATACTTCTTTTGCACCTCGCCTCATCACTTCCTTTGCAGCGGAAATAATCGTTCCGCCAGTGTGAATCGCATCGTCAACAAGGATCACTGTTTTCCCGCCTACGTCTCCTATCAGCCTGTTTGTTTCTACTTCGTCGGGACTCAAACGCCTCTTCACAAAAATTGCCTGAGTGGAATGAGGAATCTGCTTTGCAAATTCCGTTGCCCTGTGAACGGCGCCGACATCCGGAGCAACAACAACGGGAGAGTCAATCTTTTTTTCCTTGAAATATCCCGCAAGGAGAAGCATTGCCGTAAGGTTGTCCGTCGGAATATCGAAAAAACCCTGTATCTGCCCCGCATGAAGGTCGATTGCGATTACCCTTGACGCACCTGCCACAGTGATAAGGTTAGAGACGAGTTTTGCCGATATGGGTTCCCTCGACTGAGTTTTTCTGTCCTGCCTTGCATACCCGAAAAACGGTATCACGGCGCCTATCGTATGAGCGGATGCCCTACGCAGCGCATCTATCATGATGAGAAGTTCCATCAGATTTTCGGCAGGTGCGTATGTAGGCTGAACAATATAAACGTCCCTTCCCCTCACGTTTTCAAGACAACGCACCCTGATTTCACCGTCCGGAAAACGGCTTACCAACATGTTGCCAAGCGGAAGCCCGAGATAATTCGCAATTGCCTCTGCAAGAGGCCTGTTTGCATTACCAGAAAAGATTTTTACTTCTTTGTCTCTGATGTCAGACATTTCTCTTCCTCCTTTTCACCCATTCTTCTTTATTTACCTGTTTTGACCGCCCTATCGCAAGCGCCCACTCCGGCACTTCCCTCGTTATCACAGAGCCTGCCGCAGTGTAGGCATTTTTGTGAATCACAACCGGAGCAACAAGCGTGCTGTGCGATCCTATAAACACGTTATCCTCAATAGTCGTGGAATTTTTCTTGTGCGGGCCTTCAAGACCGCTGAAATTACACGTGATTGTGCCGGCACCTATGTTTACATTTTTCCCTATCGTTGCATCACCTATGTATGAAAGATGAGGTATTTTTGAATTTTCATCGACTTTTGATTTTTTTACCTCTACAAACGTGCCGATTTTTACATTGCTTTCAAACACATTCCCGGGCCGCACATAGGAAAACGGACCGATAGTGCAATTTGCCCCGATTTTCGATTCCATCACAACGCTAAACTGAATACTTGTTCCGTCACCGATTTCCGCATTTATAATTCTTGTGTTTGGCCCTATTGAACATCCCTTTCCTATAGCCGTTTTTCCCTGAATGAGCGTTCCAGGATAAATTATTGTGTCATTTCCTATTTTTACGTCAAACTCGATGCTTACGGAATCAGGATTTACAATAGTAACGCCGCTCAGCATGAGACGCTCGAGAATTTCCCTCTGAATAATCTTTTCGGCAATCGAAAGTTCCAACCGCGTATTAACGCCGTATATGGGAAGCATACGCTCCAATTTATAAACGCCAACCTTAAATCCTTTATTTTTCAAGTAGTAAAGTGTATCCGTAAGGTAATATTCACCTTGAGCATTATCGTTTGACAGCATACTAAGGCCTTTTTCAAGTGCACCTTTTTTAAAGAGGTAAATTCCCGTATTTATCTCTTTAATCTTTTTCTGCTGCTCTGTTGCATCTTTTTCTTCTACAATTCTTTCAAAAACATCTCCGTTTTTAATGATCCTTCCGAGCCCCTGCGGATTTTCCGCATCAGCCGAAACAAGCATTGCATCGCTCCTGCTTTCGATAAAAGCATTATAAAATTTCTCTATATCCGACGATTTAACCAACGGATTATCGCCCGTAAGAATGAGAATATTCGCATCATTCGGTAAGAGCTTTACCTTATCAAGGCCTTTTTTGGCCGCATCTCCCGTTCCGAGCGGAACGTTCTGATATGCAATATCCACACCCTTAAATACACTTTTGTCCATTCTTTCGGAAATTACAACAATCACTCTACCGAAGTTTGCAGACTTAACCGCATCTATCGGGTAGAGAACCATCTCTCTTCCGCAGATCTTATGCATTACTTTTGGCAAATCGGAGTGCATTCTTTTTCCTATACCGGCAGCAAGCACAATTGCAACGTTTTCCATCAAAAACTCCTTTCTAATCGAAATGTTTTTCTCTGTATTCTTTAAGCACGCTCAGTGCATAATCTATATCGTATTCGGTATGGTCCGCACATATCTGGAATCTGATTTCCTCATCGCCTCTCGGCACAACCGGATATGCAAGCCCTGTTGCGAGTATGCCCCTGTCAATGAGGAAAGTTACGAGGTCTTTTGTTTTCTTAGTATCCCTAATCATGAGCGGGACAACGGGATGGTCACCTTTTATCACTTCGT
Organism: Caldisericaceae bacterium; assembly: GCA_026987225.1. Classification (GTDB taxonomy): domain Bacteria; phylum Caldisericota; class Caldisericia; order Caldisericales; family Caldisericaceae; genus S016-85. The sequence goes on along the minus strand of JALSNB010000092.1, from coordinate 471 downwards.
ATCCTAAATCTGTCAGGCCTTTTTCAAAACGTTTTGTCATTTCGTGAAGATGGTTCAAAAGTGTTCTCCCTCTTTCGCTATCCAGTATATCCAATGCCTTAAGGGCGGCAGCTGCTTCCGACGGAGTAATAGGATTGGAGTAAATGTAAAAAGGTGCGGTTTCCCTGAGGTAATCAATTACAAATTTATCACTCACCACATACCCGCCGTTTACTCCAAGTGCCTTGCCAAGCGTTGCAACAAGCACATCAATACGGTTTTCATTGAGATATTCGGTTGTGCCCCTTCCAGTCTTTCCGATTGCACCGACGCCATGAGAGTCATCCACTACCGTGATAACACCTTCCTCAAAATTCTTATCAAACTCTTCCGCAAGATCCGCTATCTCGTTGAGCGGCGCCCACTCTCCCCTCATACTGAAAATACCGTCAGTTACAACAATTACCCTTTTTGCATTTCCTACGGACTCTT
>JALSNB010000091.1 GCA_026987225.1 Caldisericaceae bacterium | reverse complement strand
CCTCCCTCCCCTCCATCAAACCTCACGGCAACGGCAAATAGCAGTTCGATCACTCTTAATTGGAATGCTCCTTCCGATAACGGCGGTGCTTCGATTACTTCTTACAAGATATACAGAGGCACGTCTTCGGGCGGAGAAAGCAGTACTCCCATTGCAACGGTAAACGGCAATACAACAACATATACGGATAGCAATGTAACCGCAGGAACCACTTATTATTACAAAGTAACGGCTGTTAACTCGGCCGGAGAAAGCGCAATGAGTAACGAAGCTTCCGCAACGGTAATGGCGATTATTCCGATAAGTGAGGCTCGCAACAAGCCGGACGGAACGGAAGTTCTTGTGAAAGGTACCGTTACGGTTCCTCTCGGCATATTCTCAAGCAAATATTTCTATATCGAGGATAGCAGCGGAGGTATAGAGATATACAGGGGTTCGGGTTTCGGAACAATGAGTTTTCCTCTTAACGAAAGCATTACGTTAAAGGGTAAGGTTTTAACTTATCATAATGTTAAGGAAATTGTTATCTCCTCCCTTTCAGATATTACGGATAACGGATCGGCTTCTCAGGTGAATCCCGTTCAGACGGATGTGGATGAGGTTTCCTCTAATTACGGAAAACTCATTAAGATAAAAGGAACCGTATCTGATAAAACGAATAGCGGTTTTTACGTGAACGATCAAAACGGAAACAAAGTGAAAGTCTATGTTAAATCGTCCACTCATATAAGTATTTCGGGTATTTCCGACGGAGAACAAGTTGAAGTTTCGGGAATAGCCGAGCCCTATCATAATAGTCCGGAAGTAATGCCACGCTTCCAAAGTGACATTGTTGTGTTGTCAGTAAATCCTCCAAGTGCACCGGGACATCTTACTGCAGTTGCAAATAATGCCACAAAATCCGTTAAACTTCAATGGGATGCTTCAAATCCCGGTACGTTTCCTATCGCGGGTTATGCTATTTACAGAGGAACGGCTTCCGGTGCCGAGGGAAACATTCCGATAGCTACTGTAGATGCTACCACTACGGAATATATGGATGCTTATCTTAATCCAGGAACATATTATTATGTTGTTAAAGCGTTTGACAATCAAAATCCGCCTCATTATTCCGCTCCTTCAAACGAAGCAAGTACTACTGTTATAAATACGTCCTCCAACGGATCTTCCGGAACCGTACCAAATACTCCGATGGATAATACTCCTCCTACTGTAAATGTGATTAATATCAATGTTAATGCTACGGAAATAACAAATAAAGGCGTTGAGACTGTCGTTTTTATCGAGTCGGATAACTCGGGAAACATATCCCAAACCGTTGTAAAAGATAACGGCATGATTTTGAAAAAAGTTAACGGGCCTGTTTCAAGGTTGGATCTGCCTCTCAGAGAGGGCATTAATGATATTGAGATTATCGTATATGATCCGTCAGGCAATTACACTGTGAAAAAATTCAGAGTTATAAGCGATACTAAGGCTCCTATCGTTGAAGTAAACCTTAACAAAGGCTCTTCTGCAAACGAAGTTATGTTAAAAGGAAAGATAGTTGATATTACAACGGGCGTCAAATCGGTTAGCGTAAACGGAAAAGAAGTCGGGCTTAACACGGACGGCACGCTTGATTATAATCTGACTCTTTCCCCGGGAAAGAACATAATTGAAATTCGTGTGACGGACAGAGCGGGAAACGTTACGACGAAAACATTCACCGTAACTTACACACCTTCCAAGAATGTTTCAACGGCAATGATTCAACTTCAAATAGGAAATCCGTTTATCGAAGTTAACGGAACCAAAAAACCCATCGACGAGCATGGAAGCAAACCGATAATAAGAAATAACAGGACTCTGCTTCCGATTCGCGTAATAATAGAATCTCTCGGAGGCACGATCAGCTGGAACCCCAAGACAAGGGAAGTTACGATTAAACTTAACGGACACACGATAATTCTAACAATAGGAAAGAACACCGCAATTGTTGACGGTATAAAAACACCGATAGATCCTGACAATCCCAATGTGGTGCCGATTATAATTAACGGAAGAACGTATATTCCTCTCAGGTTTATTGCCGAACATCTGAATTGCACGATTGACTGGGATCCGATGACAAAAACGGTGACAATTTACTATTTCGGGTAAAAATTTACGGACTTGCGAATCGGGCGGGCGGCATATACGTCCGCCCTTTCAAATTTGAAATTCGAGGTGTATAATTAAAACAAGAAAATTTTGGAAGAGGAGGTATCGGTATGATTAAAAAGATTATTGTGTTTACTTTGGTGCTTTTGTTTGCCTTTGCATCGTTCAATGTGCTTTCTTTGAATGCGGATAATCCCATCCCGATAAAAGAAGCGCGCACTAAGGCAGTGGGCACGTCCGTTACGGTGCAGGGTATTGTGACGGTTAAACCGGGAACTTTTGACAGGGGATTTGCGGTTCAGGACGAGACGGGCGGTATTTATGTTTATCCGTCTCAAAAAATGAGTTTTAACCTTGGTGACGAACTACTTGTCAGCGGAACAATAGATAATTACAAAGGGCTTGTTGAATTAAAACCCGGTAGCAGCAGTGATGTGAAACTTGTTGCACACAAAACATGCCCCGAGCCGAAGCAATTCAAAACAGGCGAAATCGGTGCAAAAACAAACGGTTTGCTTGTACAGGTTTCCGGAAAAGTTGTTTCTAAAAAAGATTATTACTTTTATATTGATGACGGTAGCGGAAAGTGCGAAGTTTATAAGAAAAAGTACGTGCATTTCGATATGTCCAAAATTACGGTTGGCGAACAGCTTACCGTAGTCGGTTTTTCTTCGCAGTATAAATCTTACTATGAAATTTTACCGAGAGGGCAGGAAGACATTAAAGTTGCCGCGCCCGGTAAGCCTGGGGCACCTATGAATTTAAACGCTTCCGTTTCTGCCGATCTTACGGTTATCTTAAAGTGGGATCCCCCTTCCGATAACGGCGGATCGGATATTACCGGATATAAAGTTTACAGAGGTACCGAGAGCGGAAAGGAACAGCTTCTTGACTCCGTTACCGACACTCAGTACGAAGATAAAAGCGTAGAAGAGGGAAAGACATATTATTATTATGTGACTGCCGTAAATGCAAACGGAGAAGGAAAAGCTTCCGAAGAAGTTTCCGTAACGGTTAGTCTTATCCTTTATCCTCCGATGGATTTGAAGGCGGAAGTGAAAGACGGTAAAGTCGAGCTTACGTGGACTGCCTCCAAAAAAGGACAGGAAGATGTTGCAGGCTATGCGATATACAGAGGAACAAAACCCGGTGAAGAACCGGACGTACCGATAGGCGTGACGGATGCAAACAAAACTTCTTATGTGGATGATTCGGCAGAAGCGGGTACTACGTATTACTACATAGTCAAGGCGTTTGATAACAATAACCCTCCGGATTACTCGGCACCTTCCAACGAGGTTAAAGTGGAAATAAAACCATCCGATACCACTCCTCCGATTATCACAATAAACACCCCCACAGACTTTGAAACTGTAAATGAAAGTGAGATTACGGTATCTGGAACAGTAACTGATAAAGGAACAGGAGTTGATACCCTTACGGTAAACGGTGAAACAGTCAATGTATCACAAGACGGTTCCTTCACCACCCAAGTTTCTTTAACAGAAGGCACAAACACAATTACAATAGTTGCAACGGATAAAGCAGGTAATAAATCAACAAAGACAATAACCGTAACATACAAGAAACAAATAATTATCACACTACAACCAAACAATCCATACATGACAGTAAACGGAGTAAAGCAAGAGATAGATCCCGGTAGAGGAACAAAACCCGTAATAGTACCCAAATGGGGCAGAACGGTTGTTCCCATACGTGCAATTATAGAAGCATTGGGAGGAACAATAAGTTGGGACGGTAAAGAGAGAAAAGTTACAATAAACTTTAACGATACCGTAATAGACTTATGGATAGATAATCCCAAAGCAAAAGTAAACGGAGAAACAAAATGGATAGATCCTAACAATCATGATGTTAAACCTATAATAATAAATGACAGAACAA
>JALSNB010000090.1 GCA_026987225.1 Caldisericaceae bacterium | reverse complement strand
TTTGTGTGCACTTTTCCTGCGCCACCGTGAACAATGATTGCCTTCATTTATACCTCCCTTCCAAACTGTCATTCTACTACTTTTTTATTTTCGGCCAATATATTTTTGCGTGTTTCCATTGACAAAAAAACACCTCACGTTAGAATTGTTATAAAAAAGGGATGGTGATTTGATGAATAGCAAAGATATAAGGGAAAGTTTCCTTAAATTTTTTGAAGATAAAGGGCATCTCAGGATGAGGAGCGCATCTCTCATACCGAAAGATCCCACATTGCTGTTTACTGCGGCCGGAATGGTGCCGCTTAAAGCATATTACCTCGGTGAAGAGATCCCGCCTAACAGAAGAATTACAACGGTGCAGAAATGTTTGAGGACGAATGATATTGACAATGTCGGTTATACGACAAGGCACCACACGTTTTTTGAAATGCTCGGTAATTTTTCGATAGGAGACTATTTCAAAGAAGAAGCGATTCCGTGGGCGTACGAATACGTGACGAAAGTTTTGCAACTTCCCAAAGAACGCCTTTGGATTACGGTTTACAAAGATGATAACGAATCAAGGGAGATATGGAAAAAAGTGGGAATTCCGGAAGAGCGGATTATCTCGTTGGGAGAAGAGGATAATTTCTGGACAATGGGGCCTGTTGGGCCGTGCGGGCCGTGTTCGGAGATCTATTACGACAGGGGAGCCAAAACACCTGAAGAGGAAAAGCAGTTGCCCGGTGACGAAGGCGAACGCTTCCTCGAGTTTTGGAACCTTGTTTTTACTCAGTACGACAGGCAGCCGGACGGAAGTTTGAAGCCGCTCCCGAGAAAAAACATTGATACCGGTATGGGACTTGAAAGGATCACGAGTATTATCGAAGGTGTAGAAACGGATTTTGAAACGGACCTATTTACGCCTATCATATCGGAAATAGAAAGAATAAGCGGTGAAAAATACCGTTCCGATGAAATAAAAGACCGTTCGTTCAGGGCGATTTCGGATCATATAAGGGCGGTATCTTTCCTTATCGCGGACGGGCTTGTGCCGAGCAATGAAAAAAGAGGGTATGTTTTGAGGCGGCTTATCAGGAGAAGTGCGCTTTTCGGGCGTGCAATAAATCTAAACAAACCTTTTCTTTACAAACTCATTCCGGTTGTGGAATCCGTTATGGGCGACGTTTACCCCGAACTGAAAGAGCATAGGCAAAAGATCATTCAAAATTTGAAGAACGAGGAAGAGCGGTTTAATGCAACACTGAACAACGGGTTTTCATATTTCAACGGGATTTACGAGAAAGTTAAAAAAAGCGGGAATAGAAAGTTCCCTGCCGAAGCGGCCTTTTACCTTTACGATACGATGGGTTTTCCGATCGAACTTACGGAATCTCTTTTGAGAAGTTACGGTCTGAAGCTCGACATGGAAAAATTCAATGCTTTGCTTAACGAGCAGAGAGAGAGGGCACGCAAGGCATTCAAGGGCGGAGAAAGCTTCACCGAGCGTGTTGCATTGGTAAAACTCAAAGAAAAAATCGGAAGCAGTGAGTTTATAGGGTATAAGAGCTTAAGCGGAAAGGCTGTTATAAAGGCGATTCTCACGGATAGCGGAGAAACGGAATCCGTATCTTCCGGAGAAAAAGCTGCGTTGATTCTGGATAAAACACCTTTCTATGCGGAAAAAGGCGGACAGGTGGGAGATAAAGGCATAATAGAAAACGAGGATTTTGTTTTTGAAGTGGAGGATACGCAGACACCGGTTCAAGGCCTTATACTTCATATAGGCACCGTAAAAAGAGGAAAAGTTTCAGTCGGGGACGTGGCAAATGCCCGGGTTGATGTGGATAGAAGAAAGGCAATAATGCGTGCACACACGTCAACTCATATTTTGCAGGCCGTTTTGAGAAACGAATTCGGAAGCCAGATTGCGCAGCAGGGTTCTGCCGTTTATCCTGACGAGTTCCATTTTGACTTCAATTTTAACGGAAAAATTTCCGAGGAAAAACTCATAGAGCTCGAAAGAAAAATGAACGACGTTATTATCAGCGGAACTCCTCTTGTCGTAAGGGAAATGCCGATAGAAGAAGCAAAAAAATCCGGTGCGCTTGCGTTTTTTGAGGAAAAGTACGGCGAAATCGTGCGTGTTGTCGAAATACCCGGTGTAAGCAAAGAGTTTTGTGGCGGGACGCATGTTTCCAATACGAATGAAATCGGCATTGTTCTGCTTGAATCATTCAGAAGCGTTGCCTCAGGTATCAGGAGAATCGAAGGAATATCCGGGAAAAAGGCGTATGATAAGATTGCCCGTTTGAGAAATCTTGTCTATAGAAGTGCGGAAATAATGAAAACAAGCAGAGACAATATTGACAAACGTGCCGAAAAGCTGTTAAAAGAGGTAAAGGATATTAAAAAGGAATTGGAAAACGTTAAATTTGCACTTGTCAAAGAGGAAGTTAAAGAATTGGAACCGATTGTTACGAAAGAAGGTATTTCTTTCTATTTCAAGGAGATAAGCGGTGCAACTCTCGGAGAGCTTAAGAAAGCGTACGATCTTTTAAAGAATAGTAAAAAGAGAGGTGTTGCTATTCTCAGCGGGACTGCAAACGGCCGCACGTTCTTGCTCGTCGGCAGGCTTTCGAACGAAGAAGTTTCGGCAAAAGAAATTTTTGACAGAGTCGGTAAAGGGTTCAAAGGAGGAGGAAGTGACAGGCTTGCTCAGGGTAGCGGAAAGGGTAAAGTCGATGCTAATTTGTTGAAAGAGGTTTTATGAATGAAGAAAACAAAGTTTACATAGCACTTGACGTCGGGACGGGGCACATAGGCGTTGCGGCTTCCGACCCGCTCGGTATTACGGCAAATCCTGTCGATGTTATCGAACGGGACGGGAATGAATTTAATAAGATCAGGGATATTTTATCTTCCCACAATTCCAGGACGCTCATAATAGGGCTCCCCAAAACGTTAAGGGGAGAAGTGGGGATGCAAGCGGAAAAGGTGCTCGAATTTACAAACGAATTGAGAAAATATTTGAGTAATGTGGAAATAGTGCTATGGGACGAGCGTTTTACAAGCGTTATTGCTCACAGAATGTTTATGAAAGCGGGTATAAGATCTCGCAGGGAGCGCAAGATAAAGGATGCGGCCGAAGCGGTGCTTATACTTCAGAGTTATTTGAACTATGTGGGGAGGAAAAAACGAGACGAATATTCAGAGGATCGGTAATATTACTGCTTTGCCTGATTGCAATTTTTGCCATTGAAATTTATCCTGAGACGATAACGGGTGTTCATAGCGCTTCTTTTTCCGTTCAAAAAAATTCGTCCGCAGTTGACATTGCACACATACTAAAGAACAAACGTCTTATTATCGATCCGTTCGGTTTTACCGCAATTTTACGTATTGAAGGAGCGGAAGGCAAATTAAAAAGCGGAAACTACGTATTGAAAAATTTAAATAACGTGTTTGATATTATAAACGCATTGGAAAAAGGCGTGCCGCAGGTAGAGGTAAAAGTTACCGTACCGGAAGGATTTACGGTCTCGGATATTGCGAATAGGCTTTACGAAAACGGTGTGATTTTCGATAAAAAGGCTTTTGTTAAAAAGGCACTGCCGTTTGAAGGGTACCTATTTCCGGATACGTATTTTTTCATAAAAGGAGAAAGTGCGGATAAAATCATTCAAACAATGAAAAGGCGATTTTACGCCGTTTTGCCTAAAGATTTTTCCGAGAAGGCAAAAGAGAAGGGGCTTTCCGAAAAAGAGGCGGTTATTCTTGCATCGATTGTGGAAAAAGAAGCGAAGTTCGATAAGGATAAGCCGCTTGTTGCAAGTGTGTTTTTGAACAGGTTAAAAGTCGGGATGCCGCTCCAATCCGACGCCACGATTAACTATGTGTTGAAAGAAAAAAAACTTTGGCTCTCACAAAAGGATCTTGAAATTGATTCTCCTTACAATACGTATAAATACAAAGGGCTTCCTCCAACTCCGATATGTAATCCGGGTTTGAAGTCGCTTCTTGCCGTTGTAAATGCGCCGGAAACGGATTTTTACTATTTTCTTGCAACACC
>JALSNB010000089.1 GCA_026987225.1 Caldisericaceae bacterium | reverse complement strand
ACGATGAAAGCCATGAAAAAATGCAAGAAAAACTGTCCAAATTTGCGGCACCGTTTCATCAGTGGCAACACATAAGTTTCAGTCCGATCAGATAACCGAATGTCGTTTTTGGCTGTGGTGCACTGTTATCGTCCTCCTTATCACTTTTTTTTTCGGATTAAGATTTAAGGGCTATTCCATTGAAAACGATGCAAGGCTTTTGCCTCATAAATGCGGGCTTGAGTTTCATGGAAACGGTATTGCATACACAGGTGATCTCGGAGACGGTGTAAAAATTTTTGATAAAAATTTTTCCATGGAGATCGCCCTTTCATTTAGCAATGCAAACCATGGAGCTTTTAAAAGCATTGTAATGCTGCACGATGGAGATGATGGGGATCAGCTTTTGATTGGCCAGTGGCGTAACTGGATAATCATAATGAATGGGGATGACTACGATCATAGCCGAAAGACGAAAAGAATATCTATTAAGATAGCGACAGATGAGGACAGGGATAAGGCCGTATTCCTCACGATTGTATCAACCAAAGAGGATACTAGTCTTTTTTTAGATGGCAAGCTTGTTCGACAGATTACAGGTTTTCATCTTAAGGTGCCACAGGTCCCGGATACGAGACTGATTATTGGAAATGGAATTTATGGAAAGCGTGCCTGGACCGGAAAAATTTGGGGTCTTTCCCTTTATGGACGAGCGTTGTCTAACGAAGAAATTGCAGGGCATATCATACACTGGAGACAGGATCACGATTTTGGTGTTCGAAAGGATAAGCCTGCTATTTTATACCTTTTTAAAGGCTTGCGGGGAAGAGTGGTCAAGGATTACGGTACACTTGGTATTGATCTTGAGATTCCGTATATCCTACATGGGTTAAAGCCCGATTTTTTTTCATTAAGTCCTGAGAATTTTACAAACAAAAATATTTCTTCTGTTGACTGTCTTCTAAATCTTTTAGGTTTTATCCCCTTGGGATTAACGCTTTTTGCCCTTTTTAAAACCACGGGGATGACATCTAAAAGGGCTGCCATTTCGGCCCTATGTTGCTGTTTTCTTGTTACTCTTTGTATAGAGGTGGCTCAGGCATGGATCCCTTCAAGGAGTTCAGACGCCCTTGATATATTTTTCAATATCTTGGGCGCATTATTCGGCATAGTTTTGTGGAAGGTAATAGCCATTATCTTTCAAAGGCGCCGTATTAGCTTGTTTGATTAAGTGCAATAGTAGGCTTTGATGGTTTGTGGGGCTTTTCATCCTGTACTATAATTTTAACGGTTTTTTTGATTGTGCTTCCATTTCCAAAAACAACGCTAAGGGTGACCGAGTAGTTGCCCTTGCTGCTAAATTGATGATTAATGTCAGGCGTGCTCACATTTTTTGTTCCGCTTCCGTCTCCAAAATTCCACTTGTAAGTGGCCTGGGTAGGAGCAGGTTGAATATTTGCATGGAATGATATAGTGGTATCTGGATTGTTGACGGCCTGTGCACTGGTTGTGATTGTTACTTTTGGCCAGCTAACCTCATTGGAATTGCCACTTTCGCCAGCACTGTTGTAGGCTCGGACTACAAAAAAGTACGCGGAATTGGGCGAAAAATTTTTTATAGTGTAATCAGTGACGTTTCCCACGTCGATGCTATTATTACTGGAATAGCTTCCAGAAGTGTGGCTATAATATATTCTGTAACCAGTGACCTCACCCTTGGAGGCATCCCATTTTAAATGTATGTCCGCTGCCACGGCCTGAATAGCAAGGAAGAAAACCGGTAATAGTGCTGTCAGAAAAGCAAGTCCTTTTCTTTTCATAAAGTTACTCCACACGAAGTTTTTGTTCTGTATCCTGCAATGATCATACCAATAAATAATCATGGACTTGGTTCGTTGAATCCCTGAAAGTATGATTATTGGTCGTACCTTTTCAAATATAGATTCATCGGATAGAAATGGATCCAAGTTATGTTGCCAGTTGTAAAGATTAAAACCTGCAGGTTGAGACAAAGATGAAACGTACAACTCTTTTTCTTTTCTTAGAATCGGCCCTTACCATTCTTTTCATGAATGATCTAAAGGCCCTTTATTTCTATGCGGATAAGAGCCCCTATTCCGGCCTTTATTCATACATTCTTTTCGTCCCATTTGTAAGTGGTTTTATTTTTTTTATAAAAAGAAAAGAAATTTTCAAAGAAACGACGTTTTCTATTAAGGCCGCAATAGCTCCCATATTTCTGGGTTTGGGGCTACTTGCTTATGGGAAATTTTTTGCCCATGGCCTGAACCAGAACGATTATTTGACAGTTGTCACATCGGCGTGGCTCGTTTTGAGTATATCATTTTTTATTGCCATATTCGGAGTGAGTAGTTTCAAAAAGGCCTTATTCCCTTTGCTGTTTCTCTTTTTCATGGTCCCATTACCCAGCAAGCTTCTTAGTGCATATGTTTATTTTTTGCAAAAGGGCTCAGAGGAGGTGTCCTATATTCTCTTCCAGCTTGTTGGAGTACCTATTTATAGAGATAACAATGTGTTTCAACTTGCTAATTTCAATATGGAGGTGGCAAGAGAATGCAGCGGGATACGTTCAAGCATTGGTCTTTGGATAACGGCCTTGCTGACTGCCTATTTTGTTCTTGAGAAGACTTGGTACCGTATCCTGGCCCTCTCCGTTGTTATACCGATAGCCATTTTTAAAAATGGCATTCGGATCGTCACCCTTGGCTTGCTGGCATCATACGTTGATCCGATATATATAACGAATCACTGGCTACACAAGAGTGGGGGGATTCTATTTTTTTCTGTTTCTCTTTTGATGCTTTTCTTCCCGTGGGTTTTTTTCCTGAGATCACGGGAAGTTAAAGAACACAAAATGGTGACTGAAAAATCTTTTGAGAAACTTTAAAATTTTTTGCAGATAGTAAAGGGGTTGGGGGACGTTCAGACATGCTAAAAATCAACACCGAAGCAGAAAAGCGCCTCATATATTTTTCTCCTTTTTCGCCGTATCAGTTGGCACTTTTCCTCTATGACATAGTGTTCTTATCTTTAGGGCTTTTTATCGTCTTTTTCAAATTTAATGGAATATTAAAATTTTCGTCTGAAAATAAGGCCTTCCAGATTATTTTGTTGACAGTGCCAGTCCTAAGTTTCTTTCCAGTTTATGGATTATATAGCTACCATGTAATCTTTAGAGGAAGGGACCATGTAAAGCGCATTTTAAAGGCCTTTATTTGGGCCTTTGTGAGTTTATGTATTATCTATTTTTTGTACAGATGGCCATATCTGCTTGCAGGCAATAATCTCTACAGCGGTATCTTAATCTTGCTTGCCGCCTTTCTAATAGCAATCCTTGGAAGGTTTTTTTCAGACTATTTGGCGCACCTTGTAATAGCCATTGGGGTTGCCTTTGTTTTTGTTGGTGTCACAGGATTTGTCTTAAAAGACCATGTGCCTTTTTTTGTAGACAATGTTTCAAAGGCAGCTGCTGCCTTGTTAGTCTCCTTGATACTCGTTGCGATTGGCAGATATTTTATAGTTCATACAGTATATAGCAATTGGTTGCGTCGATATTTTAGGCGACAAATCGCGATTCTTGGTGATAATAAGCTATCGAGAAAAATAATAAGGTATATTATAGATAATCATGCACCTTTTTGGGTCTGTGGCCTGGTTACACTAAATAATCATGAAAACAATGGTGGCGCTGAAGAAAATAAGGACCTTGAGGGTAAAAAGATTCTTGGAGACGTCAAAGAGCTTCCAGAAATATTGGAGGCCAACAATGTCAATGAAATCTTGATTACTGATAAATCCATATCCAAAAAAGATTTGATAACACTCTTGGATTTCTTAGTCTCAATGGGAAGAGTCGCTTGGTTTCCCCCAGATCTTTTACCAATAATTCCAGTAAAATTAAATATTGACAGTTTCTGCGGGATTCCCATGATAAGGATGTGTCTTCAGCGAAATCCAGCCTTTTTCGGAAAGATCAAACGTCTGACAGATGTTATTCTTTCTTCGATATTGATCTTGTTGCTTTCGCCACTTTTGGCCCTTGTGGCCATTGCAATTAAGCTTGACTCCAAGGGGCCGATTTTTTATTT
>JALSNB010000088.1 GCA_026987225.1 Caldisericaceae bacterium | reverse complement strand
TCTCTCCCAACGAATCTATATCCATTGCTTCTCTCGAAACAAAGTGCACTATTCTTTCTTTTACCTGTGCCGGGCACGATGCGTTTATACAGCGGACCGCAACTTCACCGGGCAAACGGACTACCGGGCCTCCGCATACGGGGCATCTGTCAGGCATTTTGAACGGGATTTCCTTTCCAGTGCGTTTTTCTTTCAGCACACGCACCACTTCCGGTATTACGGAACCCGCTTTTCTCACTATTACGTGATCGCCTATGCGAATATCGAGGCGTTTTACCTGATCCTCGTTGTGCAATGTGGCTCTTGAAACTACGCTTCCTTCGAGCTCGACGGGATCGAATATCGCAACCGGCGTTAAAGTGCCCGTTCTCCCAACCTGCACGATAATGTCTTGCACAACCGTTTCGGCTTCTTCAGGAGGGAATTTGAAAGCAATCGCCCAACGGGGTTCGTGAGATGTCGCACCTAATTTTTCTTGGAGTTTCAAATCATTTACTTTTATCACGACACCGTCCGCTCCGAACGGGTATTCGTCCCTGTGAGCTGTATAATAGTTGCATCTCCTTATCGCTTCTTCTATGTCCGGGCATACGGCGGCCTCGGGGCTTATCGTGAACCCGATTTTTTCGAGAAATTTCAGCACTTCGAAATGCTTTTTAAATTCTTTTCCCACAACTTCACCGATTCCGTATGCGATCATGTGCAATTTTCTTTTTGCCGTGATTCTCGAATCGAGCTGCCTTAACGAACCTGCCGCTGCGTTTCTCGGGTTTGCAAACAGGGGCTCTCCTTTCTTTTTGCGCTCTTCGTTTAGTTCCTCAAAGTCTTTTTTAAACATTATCACTTCGCCGCGCACCTCTATTACGTCCGGAATTTCGTCTCCGAACAGTTTCAGCGGCACGTTTTTTATGGTTTTTACGTTTGGCGTCACGTCTTCTCCGCGTATCCCGTCGCCCCTTGTCGCCCCCTGCACGAGAATTCCTTTTTCGTATCTTACGGATACGGCAAGTCCGTCCATTTTTAATTCTGTTACGTATTCGACCGTATCCACGCCGGCTTCTCTTTTGACGCGTCTGTCAAATTCCCTCAGATCCGTTTCGTCAAAAGCGTTTCCGAGCGAAAGCATCGGGATTTTGTGATAAACCGTTTTGAATTCCTTCAGCGGCGGTGCGCCCACTCTTTGGGAAGGAGAATCCGGAGTAATAAGGTCCGGGAATTTTCTTTCCAGTGCGAGCAGTTCCTGAAAGAGTTTGTCGTATTCGTAATCCGAAATTTCGGGTTTGTTCAGCACATAGTAGAGATAACTGTGATGCCTCAAAATTTTCCTTAACTCCTCAAGGCGCTTTTTCGCTTCCTCGTGAGTGACATTAGAGACATCAATTTTCATCTTGATCGCCCCCTCTATTTTTTGTAAAGGATATTTACACTGTTTTTCTCGATGAGGAAAATGATATTGCTTTCGCTGTCCATTTTTATGTCGGGCGGCACTTCGGAACTGAAGATAAATTTCATCGTTTTTTTGTTGTTATCTTTCAGTATGATATTGTAAATAGCGTTTTTGTCCTTATTTTCCAATTTTCTCATGTAAAGAAGGGCTTCCGCATTTTTGTTGCATGTGAATTCCATAGGTACGAATCCGTATTTTGTTTCCCTTTTCAGTAGCGTGCCGTCAGGCGAAAATGTGAGAAATTCTTCGTTTGTTGCAAAGTTAATTGATACGTTCGTTTTTGTGATGCGGTTAATATTGGAATGGAGCGTTACGGTTTTTTCACCTTTGTCCGTGTAAAAAACGACGGGCACATTCGGTATCTCCGCAGTTGACAAGGTGTAGCCGTATACGATGTTTCCGTTGGGGAAAATATATCCGAATACGTTGTGAAGATCTCCGCTTTTGTTGTTTATTTTTAGGGTTTCTTCTATGCCGCCGTCTTTTCCTAACAGGTAGATCTCTCCGCGTGAACCGACAAAGAGAAGTTTTCCGTCATCTGTTATGCTGATGGAAGCGGATTCCCCGAGATCCGGAATGCTGACTTTTGACAGAGTGTTGCCTTTTTTGTCAACCGTTACGACAAGATACGAAAAATCATCAAGGGACTGGTATAAAAGATCGATATTTCCGCTGTTCAGAAATTTCCCTTTTACTCCGAGAAAATTTTTATAGCCTTTTTCAAACAGTTTTTTGCCGTTTTTATCGAACATATAGAAGTAAACGCTGCATACCAAAATGTCTCCGTTATCGTCTTTCTCAATGCCGAATATGTTCGTTCCTATTTTTGCTTTCCATTGCATCTTTCCGTCTATTCCGATAACGTAGATATTGCCGTCGTAAGTGCCGATTGCGATTTTGTCGCCAAGCACCGTTGCGTTTGTAATAAAGGATTTTGCCTTAAACAGCGTGGATTCGTGCAAAAGATTACTGTTTGCATTGATGTACTGTTCCATGCCGAATGCAATGCCCAAAACGATTATAACTATTATTAAAATTGCAGCTATTCTCTTCATTGTATTTTGATTGTAGCAATAAATGGCATTCTGTCAATAATTTTTCACGTATTGCCTCTTTTTAAAACTTACTGTATACTGACAAACGGGGTGAGCTTGTGAAAAAAATTGCTGTGGTTGACGACGAGAAGGATATTGCCGAAATCGTATCTTTTTATCTCAGAAAAGAAGGTTTCGAAACGGAAGAATTTTTTGACGGTGAGAGTTTTCTGAAGGCGCTTTTCGGCACGCATTTTGATGCCGTTGTGCTTGATCTGATGCTGCCCGGGGTTGACGGCGTATCCGTTATAGAGATTATCAGAAAAAATTTTGAAGAACTTCCCGTTATCGTGCTCACCGCAAAAAGTGACGAAGAGGACATTGTAAGCGTTCTGGAAAAGGGGGCCGATAACTATATAACAAAACCTTTCAGGGGCAAAGTGCTTGCCGCCAAAGTAAAAGCGCTTTTAAGAAAAGGTGCTAAAAACGGAGTGATAAAGTGCGGAGACTTGCTCCTAAGCGAAGAAAAATTCAAAGTTTTTTGCAAAGGAAAGGAAATTTTTCTCACAAAAACCGAGTTCGATATTTTAAAACTCCTTCTCTCAAGGCAGGGAAAAGTTTTCACAAGGGCGGAATTTCTCGATAAGATTTGGCACGACGCTGACGAAGAACCGTTTGACCGCTCGATTGACGTTCATATCAGGCATATAAGGAAAAAATTGGGTGATTGCGGAAAATATATCGTAACGATTTACGGAGTGGGCTACAAAATATCCGCAGAATGAAAAAACTTTTTCCCATTGCAATTTTTATTCTTATAATCGCCGCAGTTTCCGTTATTTTGAAGTGGTATCTCTTTTCCGTCATCCTTATATCTTTTGCGGTTTTTATTCTTATTGTGTGGCGCAATAGTATTTTGCTTCGGTTAAAAGATATTGAGGGCGCAGTAAAAGAAGTTTTTTCAACGGGAAGATTGCGAAAATTTACGTTGAACGAAGGCGAAGAAACACTTTTCCTTAAAGAACAGTTAAATAATCTGTTCGATTTTATCATGCCGTTTTTAAAGAGCAAAAACGAAGCGGAAGAATGGGTAAAAGAACTTATTGATATTATAGAAAGTCCTGTTATCGTAGCGGATCAAAGCGGTAAAATTTTACTTTTTAACCGTGCGGCGGAGATTTTTATGAGGCGTAAGTGCAAAAACTGTTTTTATTACGAAGCGTTGAACAGTATGGATCTGATAGATGTCGTCGGGAAGTGCATCAATAACACTCTATCGCAAAAGGAAGCAAAGATACTCGGAAAATTCTACAGGGTAAACAGTTTCGAAAAGAAAAGGCCAAGCGGGGAAACTTTGATCGCCTGTTCGTTTTTCGATATCACGCTTTACAGAGAAAAAGACATTTTCGAAAGGGAATTTATCTCTGCCGTATCTCACGAGCTAAAAACGCCTCTTGCCGCAATTGTCGGAGCATCGGAGGCATTGGAAGAGGAAAATGACGAAGCTAACAGAAAAAAATTTGTCCGTATGATAAAAAGCAATGCGGAAAGAATGAACAATCTTGTAAAAAACTTACTCATATTGAGTGAAATACGCATAAAAGGCAAAAGAAAATTCAAACGCGTAAACCTTAAAGAATGTGTGCTTGCCGTAACTGAGGCGTCGAAAGATACGGCAAAAAACAGAAACGTTTCTCTTAAAAAG
>JALSNB010000087.1 GCA_026987225.1 Caldisericaceae bacterium | reverse complement strand
TTGCCATTGTTAAAAAGGACGGGAATGTGCTTTGCGTGATAAATCTTCAGGGAAGAGTCGGTTTGCCTCCTACACTTTCGCCTTTTAAAACGCTCGATAAAATTTTAAAAGAAGTTTTGCCTGAAACGCACAATATTGTTGTTGATTTCCATGCGGAAGCAACGAGCGAAAAAATTGCATTTGGCTTTTATGCAGACGGAAAAGTATCTGCGGTTATCGGAACTCATACACATGTCCAGACAGCAGACGAAAGGATTCTTAAAGACGGTACCGCTTACATCACGGATTGCGGCATGTGCGGCGTTAAGGATTCTGTAATCGGGCTTGACAGGGATGTTGCACTGAAACGGTTCATAACTCTACTTCCTTACGGCTTTAAAGTTGCCGAAGGGAACGTGCAGGTTGATTTTGTTACCGTGGATATTGGCGAAAACGGTAAGGCAAACTCAATTCAAAGATTTTCATGGCAGGAAAAGTAGTTTATACGATTAAAAAATTTTTACCCGATTTTTTGGAAGAATTATCTTCGAAACTTGATTATATTTATCTTGTTGGCGGTGCTTTGCGCGACATTTATTTTGGTATTATTCCGGTGGATTTTGACTTTGCCGTTTCCGATATCTTTACGGTAAAAACATTCCTTTCTGATCGCAATATAAAATTCTTTTCACTGAAAAATAAAAGTTTTCCTTTTATCAGGGCAATAGACGGCAAAAGGACTTTTGATTTTACTAACTTAAAAGGTGATACGGAAAATGACAGGTTAAGCCGAGACTTTACCATTAATACGCTTTACTATGACGTAAAAACAGACACGTTCTTTGAAAACAGAATAGCGATGAGTGATATTAAAAACAGGATTCTCAGGGTGGTAAGTGAAAATGCGATCATAGAGGATCCGGTTCGCGCGCTGCGCGCCGTTCGTTTCACCGAAGAATTTAACCTTACGCCGGATAAAAAAACCGCACTGCTTGTAAAAGACGGTTTTGGCCTGTTGAAATACGCGCAACCCGAAAGAAAACATGAGGAGATGAAAAAGATTTTCTCAAAACGAATTGATATTGTGCTAAAGGCGTTTTCACTGTTTCTAAACGGCGGCAAGAGCATTAACGAAATTACGATGCAATTCGAAAACAGTGATTTTCCTATTCTCGGAAGAGAAATAAACAAAGGCGTTTCTTATCTTAGCATGCTCAAAGTGTATATTGTAAGCAATTTGTTTTCAATAGATCCTGCGGAAGTTTTCGGACTTACCGATAGAGAAACGGAAATTTTGAATATGCTTAACAGCGGAAAATGTTGCTTTGAAAATATTTTCGATATTTTCATTAGGTATGGTATTGAGTTAGCTGTTCTTTTTGCACTTGCGCGTTGCAATGAACAAACGGCGAACCGTGTTAAAGAGTGGGCTAATGTAAAGATAAGCGGAAACAAATTGAAAGAACGGTTTAAGCTGAGCGGAAAAGCATTGGGGAATCTGAAGAAAAAATTAATGAAAGAGGAGTGCAGAAAGATATATGAAAACGTTTAAAATAGTTACGTACGGATGTCAGATCAACGAATACGAATCGGAAAAATTCAGAGAATTTTTGATAAGCGCAGGATTAAAGGAAGTAAAAGAAGAACGTGATGCGGACCTTGTACTTTTGAACAGTTGTGCCGTGCGGGAAAAATCCGAGCTCAAACTGATAAGCAGGATTGGCTACATACGTAAACTCTTTAACAAATACGGAAAACCTTTATCCGTAGTTACCGGGTGTGTTGCAACCGTGAAAGAAAGAGAAATCAGACGGGTTGGACAGAAAAGCGTGGGACTTGTTATGAAAGGAACTCGTTCCTTGAAAGAAAGAATAAACGAATTAAAGGAATTTATCGGCATAGAAAACGTTGTCCTAAAGCCTGAAGTGAAGGGAGTTTTTGCGTATGTTCCCATAATTTTCGGGTGTAACAATTTCTGCACTTATTGCATTGTACCTTTTACAAAAGGCAGGGAAAGAAGCAGGACGAAAGAGGAGATTCTAAACGAAATAAGAACGCTTGCAGAGAACGGCACAAAAGAAGTTGTTTTGCTCGGGCAGAATATTAATCATTACGGCAGGGATATCGGTTATAAAGACGGGTTTATCGAACTTCTCGAAGCAGTGGATAAAATTAGCGGCATAGAACGTATTCGCTACCTTACGCCTCATCCTGCGGATTTTACTTTTCAGGATATAGAGAGAATGAGAGAATTGGAAAAACTCTGTCCTCATTTTCATTTGCCCGTTCAATCGGGGAATAACAGAATTTTGAAGCTAATGAAGCGCGGATATACGAGGGAGCAGTATGTTTCTCTCGTTAACCATATCAAAAATCTCTTTCCGGAAGCAAGCATAACGACCGATATTATTGTTGGCTTTCCTACTGAAACGGACGATGAATACCTCGATACGAAACGTCTTGTGGAAGAGGTGAAGTTTGATAAGATTTTTCTTGCAAAATTTTCCCCGCGCCCCGGCACGGTAGCTGCCAAAATGGAAGGGCAGATACCCGAAGAAATAAAAAAATTGAGGCAAAACGAACTTCTTTCTATAGAAAATACAATATCTCTTAAAAAGAACAGATCGTATATAGGAAAATATACGGAAGTGCTCGTGGAAACGGTAAAAGAAGGCGAGATGCTCGGTAGAAATCCTCAGGACAAATTGGTTATTATAAAGGGAGAGGGAAAACATGTCGGTGAGTTTGTGCGCGTTAAAATAACGGATGCCGATATGATGCACCTCAGAGGAGTTTATGAATAAAAAGGCCGTTATTATTTTGGGCCCTACTGCAACGCACAAAACAAAGTTGAGCTTGTTTCTTGCGGAGCGTTTTCCGTTTGAAATTATTTCCGCAGACTCAATGCAATTTTACAAGGAAATGGATATAGGAACGGATAAAATACCGCTTTCTCAAAGAAAAATTATCCCTCACCATCTTATCGATATTATTACAATTGAAGAAGAATTCAGTATTGCACAGTTTAAGGTGCGTGCAGAAAGAATAATGAACGAGATTTTGGCACGAAAACATTATCCGCTTATTGTGGGTGGTTCCGGCCTCTATATACGTGCTCTTACCGAAGGTTTTCCTGTGGAGGATTTTGCTCCGCCGGATAAAAAATTGAGAGAGGAACTTTCCGCCCTTTCCATTTCGGAACTCAGATCGGCTGCCGAAAAAATTGACCCGCTCTCTGCAAACCGAGTTGGAAAAAATGATAGAAAAAGGCTGATCAGGATTATTGAGTTTTACAGAGGAACAGGCAAAAGGCTTTCCGAAGTGGAAAACAGAAAAACGGATTTTCAATTTTTGAAAATAGGTTTAATCAAAAGAAGGGACATACTATACGGGGATATTGAAAAACGCGTAGATGAAATGTTTGAGCAAGGTTTTGTAGAAGAGGTTGTAAGACTCTCAGAGAAATACGGCAACTGGTCGAAAACCGCACTTCAGGCTATAGGATATAAGGAAATTCTTGCCTATTTGAGAGGAAAGTTAAGCCTTGATATGGCGAAAGAAGAGATAAAAAAACGCACGAGGCACCTTGCCAAAAGGCAAATTACATGGTTCAAAAAAGAAAAAAACGTTCACTGGATAAACAGCGAAGATTTTGAGCGCGCAAAAAAAGAAGCGGTG
Source organism: Caldisericaceae bacterium (assembly GCA_026987225.1). Lineage (GTDB taxonomy): Bacteria > Caldisericota > Caldisericia > Caldisericales > Caldisericaceae > S016-85. The sequence continues at coordinate 541 of JALSNB010000087.1, read as the reverse complement.
GCACTTATCGGTGAATTTTTAAAACCGTATGGTGGAGCAGAGGGGATTTGAACCCCTGACCTCATCCGTGCGAGGGATGCGCTCTCCCAACTGAGCTACTGCCCCATTACCGGTTTAAATCTTATCATAAATGCGGGATATGTCAATATTTAGCGGAAATTTTTTGAGGAGAAGAAAGTGTTCCGATTTATTCTTTTCTTAATGTGAATACGGTAATTTCCGGAGGGGATAAAAAACGTATTCGCAGATGGCTTTCCCCTATGCCTCTGTTTACGTACATATGACTTTTCCCGATTTTAAACATTCCTTCGAGAAAACGTGTGCCGTATTTTGACGGAACGTATATTGCCTTAACGAAAGGCACTTTTACCTGCCCGCCGTGTGTGTGTCCGCACAGGATAAGTTGCGGCTCGTATTTTGCCGCTTCGTAAATAATGTCAGGAGAGTGTGTAAGAAGAATAACAAAGGCGTTGGGTGGGATACCTTTAAACGTTTCCCTAAGGTTTGCATATCCGAAATACGGATCGTCCGTTCCCGCAAT
>JALSNB010000086.1 GCA_026987225.1 Caldisericaceae bacterium | reverse complement strand
ATTGAACAACTTCAAAACAACGGTTGTAACGCCTCTAAAATGAGTGGGCCTGAATCTCCCGCACAGATATTTTGTAAGTTCCATTACTTCCACATACGTTTGATATGAAGGAGGATACATTTCCTCAGGAGTCGGTATAAAAACCGCATCGACTCCCTCCAGCTCCAATTTATCGCAATCTCCCTTTTCATCTCTGGGATAGGCGTCCAGATCTTCCGTCGGACCGAACTGCGTGGGATTTACAAATATGCTTGCAACCGTAACATCATTATCTTTTATAGACCTTCTTACAAGAGAAAGATGCCCTTCGTGAAGATAACCCATGGTCGGAACAAATCCTATGCTTTTCCCGGCTGATTTTATATTTTTAGAGAATTCCTTCATTTCTTTGATTGTACGTATCACTTTCATCGTGCTCACTCCTTTTTCTTTAAATGAAAAACATGTTCTTCGGACGGAAATTTACCGTTTTCAACATCATTCGCATACGCACTTACCGCATTTTTAATCTCATCGTAAAGATTCAAATATTGTTTTACGAAACGCGGCTTAAATGTGGGATCCATCCCAAGAATATCTGTAATAACGAGAATTTGGCCATCGCAATACCTACCGGCACCAATTCCGATAGTCGGTACGTTTACACTATTTGTAATCTTAGCGGCAACTTCCTCAGGCATACCTTCAAGCACAATACTAAAAACACCTGCCTGCTCAAGCGAAATCGCATCGTCGATAATTCTTCTTGCTTTGCTCTCTGTTTTTCCCTGAATCCTATAACCTCCGAAAAGATTGACTGACTGCGGTGTAAGTCCTATATGACCCATAACCGGTATTCCAGATACAACAAGTTTTTCAATAAGCTTTGCAACGGACGAACCACCTTCGAGCTTTACAGCCTCAGCCCCTTCCTTTAGAAGCAAACCGGCATTACGTATCGCGTCGCTTTCGGACGTTTGATAAGACAAAAAAGGCATATCGCCAACAAGCAACGCTCTTTTAACGGCTCTGCTCACAATTCTTGTATGATAAAGCATCTCTTCCATCTTAACGGGGATTGTGGAGTTCAAGCCTTGTACTGTTGTTCCAACGGAATCTCCTACAAGTATAATATCCACTCCCGCTTCGTCAACAATGCGTGCCGTAAGAAAATCATAAGCGGTAAGCGCCGTAATAATTTTCTTTCCCTTAAAACGTTTTACTTTAGGAACAGTAATTTTATCCATTTAACACCTCTTCAATCTTTCTGATTTTATCTTCACTCAAACCTTGCTTCTTTGCTATCTTTAGTGTAGCAAAAGCAAGAGATTTGTAAATGGTTTCGAGATTTTTGTCTTCTATATGCATAAGATGAAGGCGGAGAGTTTCCGCATCACCCCTTACAATGGGACCGGTAAGTGCATCAACTGCTCCTCTGTTTTTTATATTCCGGACTACGCCGCTTATCAAATTAAGTAAGGCATCGTTTGCATCTTTGTCAGTAAAGCCTATAGCTTCAAGCATATCCTTGGAAATGGAAAAAAGCGTAACGGTATAGTTAGCCGTAAGCACGGCGGCAAGATGATAAACCGGCTTATCCGAAGGCTTTATTTTTACAATTCTGTCACCAATCTTTTCTACCAAATAAGATATAACACTAAATGCACTTTCATCTCCGTCAAACGTAAAGAGAGTGCCGGAAATAGTATCAGCAGAAAGAATCGGATCGGAAAAAGATTTTAAAGGATGCAAAGCACAGGTCCGTGAAGGCAAAAAAGAAATAATCTCCGAAGAAAAAACACCGCTTGTATGAACAACGGTCTGTTTTTTGTTAAGAACATTTTCGATAGAGCGTGCAACATTTACTATTTCGGAATCCGGAACTGTTAAGAAAACGATATCCGCTTTAGCAGCTTCAGGTATTTCGACAGCCCTGGCATTAGAGATACGTGAAGCTTTTTCAGCGCTAACACGCTTTCTGCTTGCAACTAATACGGAAAAGCCCGCCCGCTTGAAAACAATTGAAAGTGTTAATCCGACTCTCCCCGCTCCTATTATTCCTATATTCATAGGAATATTATATACGAAAACTTACGATAATAAATTTACCAATATTGAGGCCTGGATAAGTTTCTTCCGCACGGATTTCCCAGTTTCCTCCTGCCGAACTCGTCAAGAAAGAATGTTTTATTTTTTCCTTTTGCCTTAAGCTCTCTTAATGTTTTACGCAGGTTATCCGTTTGAATGAGATGAAAATTCTTGTCTTTCAGTAATTCCCTAACGACTTTGGTTAGCGGTTCTTTATAAACAATGTACACTTCCGTGAATTCTTTGTTTTTCTCAATGAATTCCGAAATACCCTCCACATCATCTCTTCCTATTTCTCGTCTGTAACCAATAAAAATCACTATCTATCACCCCCTAAAAGTCTGTCCATTACAATTGCCGCTGCACTTCTAACGGAAAGATGGTTATAGTTTGTTTTTCCTTGAATAGGCGGAAGAAAATAATCGAACATGTCTTCTATTTCTTCGGCAATTCCCCATCCGGTTCCAAAGATAAGCAAAACAGTACCGCTATCTTCTTTAATCTTTTTGGAAAGCTCGCTATAGGAAATACTCTTTTTTAATCTTCTACGCGCGGAAGTGCCAATCAAAATCGGTTTTGCATGCTCTGTCTCTTTAATTTCATTTAATACCTCCGAAATATCCCTCTTAACAGAAACAATCTTTATTGCTTCGGCACGATTCGGATTGTAACTCTTACCGTTTGTGTTCCAAAAATTCTTAATCCGCCTTACTATTTGACGCTCTCCTTCAAAGGGTTGCACTATATAGAATTTTTTAATTCCATACGTTCGTCCGCAACGGGCCATATCGTGTATATCATGTATTACTATACTTGTTGCAATGATTTGTTTGTTTTTATTGTAAACCGGATAGTGAAGTAATGTTAAGTATACATTCATTTCAAAATTTCCTTAACCACCGAATTTAGCTCGTCCGTTATTTCTTTTAACAGAGATTTTTCTTCATCTGTAAATTCGTGTTTCAAAATAAGATCCGGCCTCTTTATGAGGGTTCGTTTCAAGGATTCTTTTAATCTCCATTTACGTATGTTTTCGTGATGCCCGCTCAGTAAAATGTCAGGCACTTTCTTGCCATTAATATCATTCGGTCTTGTATAGTGAGGGTATTCAAGAAGATTGTTTTCAAAACTTTCCTCACTTAGGGACGAAACATTTCCCAAGGCGTTAGGAAGAAGCCTTACAACGGCATCCATAACGAGAATGGCAGGAATTTCTCCGCCGCTCAGTATAAAATCTCCGACTGAAAGCTCCATATCGATATGATCTGTTATTCTCTCATCCATTCCCTCATAATGTGCAGGAATAAGAAGGAGCTGTTTTTCTTCGTTCGCAAGAAAATGTGCAATTTTTTGATTAAAAGGTTCACCTTGAGGGGTAAAGAGCACTTTGAACGTTCTACCAAAACGAGATTCAATATCATTAATCCCTCTGATTACAGGCCCGGCCATCATCACCATGCCTGCTCCTCCGCCATACGGTGTATCATCGGTTGTTCTATGCCTGTCCTTTGTAAAATCTCTCAGATTATGAATAAAGATTTCAATTGCACCCCTGTCTTTTGCTACTTTTAACAAGCCTTCTTCACTTACGCAACTGAAAATTTCGGGAAATATCGTTAAGACATGAATTTTTTTGGACATTTGTAAAATTAAGATAGGCGCCTCCTCCTAAGGAAGCGCCGTAAAACTATTCATTCTTTATGGAAATTACTATACCGTCTTTTATAACTATTTCCGCAGCAGTAGTTTTTTTGAAAAGATTATCCCCTTCTTTTACGTCAACAAGGCCTTCAAGCACAGTATAGGGATACAAATCTCCTTCTTTGAGTTTATCGATTTCTGCAATTTTCCCTCTGATTTCCTGTGCCATTGCTTCCTGCAAAAGCCTTTCTTCCTCAATACGGGCTTTTAGGGATTCAACATACGCTGCATCTTTCATCCCGGCACTTTCTATTACAAGTTTGGCAAGAGAGGATTTTAACTCTCTTGCTTTACCTTCGGCAGCGCCGAGCTGTTTTTCAAGCTCCGCCTTGTAATCTTTCTTAAACTGCTCGGTAACTATAACTTTCACTATAACATTTTGCCTAAGATGGAGCACACTCATCGGGTCTGTTTCTCCTTTAAAGACGCCTTATGCGCCTTTTGGTTTGGAATTAATTTGAACGCTCGCGTTCTTTCCAATCTTACTGGAAGCCGCTTTTACAATAACCCTCAATGCATTAGCAGTTCTTCCCTGTTTTCCAATAACTTTTCCGATATCCTGGTCCGCTACCTTAATTTCATAAATAACAGCCTGTTCACCAGCAATTTCATTTACTACAACTTCTTCCGGTCTGTCTACAAGTGCCTTAACCATAGTCTCAATCAGCTCTTTCATTACTCATTACCTCCTTCTCTTTTAAGTTTTAGAAACTCGTTCCACACGTTGCCCCTTTTCAGAATCTTTTTGACAGACTCTGTGGGTTGCGCTCCTTTTTTCAACCAATCCAAAATCCGATCCTTTTTTAACTCAAGTTCTTCTTTTTCTGGAACTGGATTCCAGAACCCGACGATTTCAATAAAATCGCTATCAGTCGCACTGCGCGAATCCGTTACAATTACCCTATAAGCAGCCCGATGAGGCGCTCCCACTCTTGCTAATTTAATTTTAGTTGCCAATTTATAACCTCCTCATAGATTAATATCAATTTTGCTCCTTATTTTACCTTAATTTCATAATCTGGTCAATACTTTTGATATTTTTCATATTCCTCATCATTTTACGGAAAGTCTTAAAATTCTTCAGCAAAACGTTGACATCGTGCTTTGAAACACCGGAACCCCTGGCAATTCTACGCTTCCTTGAGCCATCGATTATATCAGGGTTTTCTCGCTCCTCTTTCGTCATGCCATTAATAATTGCTTCCGTTTTTTTAAGCATAGTTTCATCGTTCAGGGCAGAAAGGTTTATTCCCGGCATTACGGGAAGAGACGATAATATAGATCCAAATCCGCCCATTTTCTTAATTCCTTCCAGTTCCCGCTTAAAGTCGTTCAGATCGAACGTATCGTTTTTGATCTTATCAAGCAGTTGCATGCTTTCTTCTTCACTAATTGCTTTTGCCGCTTTTTCGGCAAGAGTGGCAACGTCACCTCTGCCTACAATTCGTGAAATTACTCTATCCGGATGAAAAACCTCCAGATCTTCTATTTTCTCGCCTGTTCCTATAAATTTAATCGGCTTTCCGGTAACATACCTAAATGAAAGAATACTGCCGCCTTTTGCACTACTGTCAAATTTTGTAAATATCCCGCCTGTAAGAGGTACTACTTCGTTGAATCCTTTGGCTACTTTCAAAGCACCTTGGCCGATCGTGCTGTCGGACACAAATAAAGTTTCCGAAAGTGAGAAATTATCATTTACGAGTTTAAGTTCATTCATCATTTCCGAATCAATCTCTTTTCTACCGGCACTATCGATAATGCCTACCGAAAACCCGTTTTTCTCCATAAACGAAACAGCCTTCTTCAATGTGGGAATAGGAGAATTTAATGTGTCCCTATAAACATCCAAACTATTTTGTTCCGCAAGACTTATCAACTGTTCTCGTGCGGCAGGGCGTTTGAAATCGAAAGGTATAAGCAGTGCTCTCTGTCCCTTCTGTTTTAGGTAATAAGCAAGTTTGGCTGCAGTCGTAGTTTTTCCGTTACCCTGAAGGCCGACAAGTATAACCAAATTTATATTTCCGCTCTTTATATTTAGCGGAGCACTCTCGCCCAAAATGGACACCAACTGCCTGTAAAGAATCGTGATAATTTGTTCGGCAGGAGTCAAACTTTCGATAACTTTTTCTTTCTTTGCTTCCTCTTCTACATTTTTTACAATTTCCTTTACAATTTTATAGTTAACATCCGCTTCAAGCAGGGCAACCCTAATTTCCCTCAACCCTTCACGTATATCCTCTTCCGTAAGCCTACCTTTGCTTCTGAAAAATTTGAACGCTTTTTGAAGATTCCCCTTTAAACTTTCAAAAATAACGCATCACCTCGCTATAAATTTTTTTCCAATTGTGCCAACAATTTTTTTATTTCCTCAATTTCTTCCGCATTGCACCTAACGGATATTTGTTCTATCAAGTTTACAAGTTTTTCGAAATCCTTTCTAACTGTCTTTTTTCTCTTCAAGAGATGAACCTGAGCTTCACAACTTTCCATTTTGTAAAGTGCCCTTTTTACGTGATCGTGAACTGCCTGTCTCGTAATTTTCAATCGCCTCGCCACATCCGAACCGCTTAAATTCGGCTTTATATACAATTTGAGAACTTTTTTTTCTTTTTCCGTAAGAAGTCCGGGATATATTTCCATGAACTCTTTTAGCATCTTTTTCTTTTCCGTTTCTTTAATACTGATTTTTCTCACTTAACAACCTCCGACATCCGCTTACATAAGCATACGGATATAATTTTCAGCATCAAAAGGCTCAATATCATTAATGTTCTCCCCTACACCTATAAATTTGATAGGCACTCTGTATTTTTCGACGATAGGAATTACTATTCCACCGCTCGAGCTACCGTCAAGCTTCGTTAATACAATGCCCGTAATTTTTACGGTGCCGGAAAACATTTCTATTTGAGACAAACCGTTCTGGCCCGTATAAGCATCAATTATTAGCAAAGTTTCGTCGGGTGTATGGCCAACCTTTTTTTCTATAATACGTTCAATTTTGGAGAGTTCCATGAGCAAATTTTTTTTGGTTTCCACCCTGCCCGCACTGTCTATCAATACAACATCCATTTTTTTATGAACGGCGCTTTCGAGGCCGTCAAAAACCACAGCACCGGGATCACTTCCCATTTTCTGTTTTACAATGGGTATATTAAGAACATTAGCCCATTTTGAAAGCTGTTCTGCGGCCGCCGCACGGAATGTATCCCCTGCAACAAGCATAACTTTTTTCCCTTGATTTTTCAAAAGATTTGCGACTTTGGCTATGGTTGTCGTTTTGCCGGAACCATTGGTTCCAACGAATAAAATTACAGAAGGGTTATGAGAAAAATGTAAAGAATTATCGTTATTTGCAAGAATCTCTCTGATTTTATTTTCCAATAATTTCTGCGGATCCGCCCTGCGGTTTTTGCTCAATTCGGAAATAAACCTATCCGTAAATTCAACTCCGAAATTATTTTCAATGAGAAACTCTTCAACATCTTCAATAGCACTGTCATTACTTTTCTTTAAAATTCTTTTTAGCTTTTCGAACAAACTCACTCTTCAA
>JALSNB010000085.1 GCA_026987225.1 Caldisericaceae bacterium | reverse complement strand
CCAAAAGATTTTCTAATTTACTTAATTTCTCCTCAATTATTCCCTTCAAAATCTTCTTCATTATTCAGTTGTTCTATCGTTTTTTCCAAAACATGTTCGGTTTCCATTTTATAGCACATTTTTATGGCGTTCTTTATTGCAAGAAAAGACGATCTGCCGTGAGCGATAATAGAAATACCGTTCACACCGAGAAGCGGAGAGCCACCGAACGTTTCGTAATCAAACTGTTTAAAAACATTTTTCAGGCTGCTTTTCATAAGGAGCGCACCGACAGCCGCAGTTTTGCTCTTCTTTAATTCGACTCTGAATGCATCAAGAATACGTTCGGCAACACCTTCTATGGATTTAAGTGCAATGTTTCCTGTGAATCCGTCCGTCACTATAACATCCGTTTTTCCCATGAGCAGTTCATTACCCTCGACATTCCCACTAAAATTGGGAAATGTTTTTTCAAGGATTTCGTAAGTTTTTTGAGCGAGCTTGGAACCTTTCTCTCTTTCGGCCCCTATATTGAGAAGTCCTATGGAAACCTCTCTTCCTATGATATTCTCAAGGTATACTTTGCCAAGCAAAGCAAACTGGGTTAGTATTTTTTCATTACAATCCGCGTTTGCCCCACCATCTATAAGTATGCCCATCTTCCCGTTCGGATACGGGAGCGGAACGGCAATGGCAGGCCTCAATATACCTTTTATTCTTCCGAGAACAAAAAGGGAAATAGCCATCTGAGCACCGGTATTTCCAGCACTTACAACACCTGCGGCATCACCCTCTTTTACCAGCTCAACCGCCTTGTAAAGCGACGATTTCTTCTTCATAAGCAAAGCATCTTTGGGGTGATCGTGCATTGTAATTACCTGTTCCGTAGGATAAATCGAGATCCTGTCCGTAAGTTCGTCAGGAAATTTTGAAAGTTCTTCCCTTATGCTATTTTCATTGCCGGTTACGATAATATACAGATCTTTTAACTCTTTTAGGGCTTCAACTGCGCCCTTTATAATTTCACGGGGGGCATAGTCACCCCCCATTCCATCCAGAGCAATCCTCATTTATGCGGCTTTCTCTTTCTTCTTTTTCTTTTCAACGGTAATTACAGGCCTGCCCTCATAGTATCCGCAATAAGGACACACATGATGCGGAAGTATGAGATGGTGGCAATGTGGACATTCTACCAGATTCGGCGAATTTATCTTTTCCTTCCATTGCCTCATACCTTTTTTGCTTTTCGTTGTTTTCTTTTTTGGATTTGCCATTTCTTATCAACTCCTCTCATTTATTAAAAGTTTCATTATACACCTTTATTTTTTTAAAACAATATTGAGTAATCTATCCTTAACAAAAATTACTTTTGCAATTTCTTTACCCTTCAAAAATTTATTTACTTTCGCACTGTTGAATGCAATATCTTTTACCTCGTCTTCGGAGATACCTTTGGAAACCTTAACTTTATCTCTTACTTTACCGTTTACCTCTATGACAATTTCCGTATATTCCTCTTTGTAAATACCTTTTGGCTCCGGCCATTTCGAAAGATGCACACTATCCTTATGACCGAGCATGTGCCACAATTCCTCAGAGACATGAGGGGTAGCGGGAGCAATCATCAATACAAACGTTTCCACGGCTTCCCTGAACGCTTTTGCACCAACGATTTTCTGATCTTCACTGTAGAGCTTGTTGAGATAATTCAACCACTCCATAAAACTGCTCAACATCGTATTAAACTTGTAGCTTTCCATCTGTGAAGTAATTTTTTGAATCCATTTGTCAGTAACAATTGCAATTTCTTTTTCCTTTTCGCTTCTGTAAGGAGTTTTGTTTTCAATCACTATATTGAACAAATTCCAGAACCTGTTAATGAAACGATGTACGCCGTTTATGCCTTCGGTGCTCCACGCAGCATCAGTATCAAAGGGCCCTATAAATAAAATGTAAGCCCTCAACGTATCGGTTCCGTACTGTTTAATTACATCGTCGGGATTGATAACATTACCTTTGGACTTACTCATCTTTTGATGATCAGGCCCTAAAATCATCCCTTGATTTAACAATTTTTTGAAAGGTTCTTTGAAACCGATCAATCCCGCATCATACATAACATGCGTGTAAAAACGTGAATATAAAAGATGCATCACTGCGTGCTCCGCACCGCCGATATAGAGATCCACCGGAAGCCAATAATCGACTTTTTTTCTGTCGAAAGGTGCATTTTCATTATCAGGGTCGGCATAACGGAGAAAATACCAGGACGAACATGCAAAACCATCTTGGGTATCGGTTTCGCGTTTGGACGGCTTTCCGCATATCGGACACACAGTATTAACAAAATCAGGATCGTTTGCAAGCGGGGATTCACCGGTATCTCTCGGAGAAAAATCGACTTCATCGGGAAGCAAAACAGGCAAGTCCTTTTCCGGCACAGGAACAGCACCATGCTCCGGACAGTGAATAATAGGAATAGGAGCACCCCAATATCTCTGCCTTGAAATAATCCAATCTCTGATATGATATCTCACAACTCCTCGCCCTATACCGTTTTTCTCTATGTATTCGGTCAGTTTCTCGCGTGCTTCTTTACTATTCAAGCCGCTAAACTGCCCGGAATTTATCAAAATCCCGTCCTCGGTGTAAGCTTCTTCAAGCTCCGTTTCCTCACCGTTCGGACTGATCACCTGTTTAATCGGTATGTTGTGTTTCTTTGCAAAAGTAAAATCTCGTGAATCATGAGCGGGAACACCCATCACCGCACCGGTGCCGTAGCTATAAACAACATAATCTCCAACGTATATGGGGACTCTTTCACCGTTAAGAGGGTTTACTGCAAAACTCCCCGTAAAAACACCTGTCTTTTCTTTTTCCGTGGAGAGCCTGTCAATTTCTCTTTTTCGTTTGGCCTGTTCCACGTAGTTTCGAACGCTTTCTTTGTTATCCGGTGTGGTAAGTTTGTCAACAAGCGGGTGTTCAGGCGCAAGAACAAGAAAAGTCACACCGAATATAGTGTCGATTCGTGTCGTAAAAACCGGTATTTTGTATTCGTTATTTGCAGGATCGAAAGCCTTAAAATCAATTTCAGCTCCTTTGCTTTTCCCGATCCAATTTCTCTGCATGGATTTAATTCTTTCTGGCCAATCAATTTTGTTTAGATCCTCAAGTAACTGATCCGCATAATCCGTAATTTTGAAAAACCATTCCTTGAGCTCTTTCTTTACAACCGGAGTTCCGCATCTCCAACACTTTCCGTCAATTACCTGTTCGTTTGCAAGAATTGTTTTGCAATGCGGACACCACCATTCCGAGCTCACGCTTTCATATGCAAGCCCTCTTTTGAATAAAAGTTCAAAAAACCACTCGGTCCATTTATAATATTTAGGATCCGAGGTATTAATTTCTCTGTGCCAGTCATAGGACAAACCTAACATTTTGAGCTGTTTTCTGAATGTGTTGATATTTTTCTCAGTAACGATTTTCGGCGAAATACCCTTTTGAATGGCATAGTTTTCCGCAGGCAGGCCGAATGCATCGTAACCAATCGGATGGAGCACATTAAACCCCTTCATTCTTTTATAACGTGCAATAACATCTGCAGGTATGTAGTTACGGCAATGACCTACATGCAAACCCGACCCGGAAGGGTAAGGAAACATTACAAGAATATAATATTTGGGCTTATCCGAAAAATCTTCAGCCCGATAAAAATCATGTTCTTCCCAATATTTTTGCCATTTAGTTTGGATTGCTAAAAAATCGTATTTTTTCATCACAGCCCCTTATAAAAAATTTGGTGGAGCTAAGGGGATTCGAACCCCTGACCTCCTCCACGCCAAGGAGGCGCTCTCCCAGCTGAGCTATAGCCCCACTCTCCTCAAACAATATACAAATTTATAAAGTATTGTCAAGTAATTATAATACAAAAAATCATTTTGTGGTAAAATATATTCGGAGGTGATAAAAATGAAAATCGAGGAAAAAATGGAAAAAATGCGTATCATTTTACCGCCACCTTCAAAAAGCCTCGGAAGTTACATTCCTGCTGTAAAAGCGGGTAGCTTTGTCTATTTGTCGGGCGTTGTTCCTGCAAAAAACGGAAACATTATTAAAGGAAAATTCGGAAACGAACTTTCGGTTGAAAGCGGAAGAGAGGTTGCGGAACTTTGTGCATTGCAACTTATAGCCAACCTTAAAGAAGCAATAAAAGATTTGGACAGAGTAAAACAGATAGTTCGCATAGAAGGTTTTATTAATTCAACTGATAGCTTTACCGAGCAATCAAAAGTAATGAATGTGGTTTCCGATCTGTTTGTAAAAGTTTTCGGAGAAAAAGGCAAGCACTCTCGAATTGCAGTAGGAGTGTCAAGCTTACCCGCAGGGGCTGCAATGGAAGTAAGCCTTGTCGCAGAAATTTAAAGTATGATTTCTTCGGGTTCCGGATTCTCCATCATTTGCTGCCATATCTCAGATATATAGTTCATTGAAAAATGGTTTTGCATAAGGTGAACGTAAAACATCCCCCGCTTTGTTAGAGCATAATAGTTATCCTCTTCCTTTGCCATGCCAAAACAAATAAGCAGTGACATAAGGGCCTTTGCCCTTTTTTTAATGCCGCAGCAAAACATTTCGTCGAACTCTAATTTCGGCACGCGCGTTTCGTAAAGTTTCCAATAAAAGTAATAATAATCATCCATAAGATCCGTAAAATCCATTTTTACGACTTCCGCAAAGCGCCCTTCAAAAAGACGCTCAACATAGCGATTTACAGAAAATGTATTCATATAAAGTGCATTTTTGAGTTTTGTGGCTGCGCTCGGCCCGAATCCGACGTAATAAATACGCGACACGGAGGAGAATTCCGGTAAACTTCCTCTTTTAAATCCCCAAACCGAAACCGGATAAAATCCCTCGGATGTCAAAAAATCGCGCATAAGTTCAAACATCTTTTTTCTTACGAAAAAATTTGGCAATTTCACATTCTTTACGCGCAAAAATCTCCCTGCACTGGAATAGGGAAAAGTAAAAAGCGGATACGCCGTAATTTGGTTTACACCCAATGCAGAAGCCTCTTTAAGATCGGAATAAAAATCAGTTAAAGTTTGATTAGGAAGAGCAAACATCAAATCAATGTTGATATTATCAAAGTAATTCCGGGCAATTTTAACGGCCCTTTTAGCTATTGCTCTGTCGTAATTTCTCCCGATGAGCCTTAAATATTTGTCCTGAAATGACTGAACGCCTATACTAATCATTGAAACACCCATTTTCTTAAGCGATTGCAGTTTTTCAGGCGTTATATCTTGAGGATTTGTTTCTATAAAAATTCCTCCGGAAAGATCAAAATGCTTTTTAAACATTTTCATAACATCCGGAAAATATTTCATAGCAGTTGTCGGAGTGCCTCCTCCGATATATACGGAAGATATGCGAACATTTTTCATAAGAGAAGACTTTAATAGAATTTCTCTTTTCAATGCATTCACATATCTTGCCATTAGTTCACTGTTGTATAGGACTCTGTCGTAAGGACAGTAAGGGCAAAGCGAATTGCAAAACGGGACATGAATGTAGATTCCAACGGTATCAACACCAGAAAAATCAAGGCTTACCGTATCAATATGGTAAAGTCTGTTTGAAAATTCAGGTAAAAAGAATTTTTCGGCAAGCCTTGCAAAACTCATTGAATCAGGCAAAAATAAGCCCTAATATACCCAAAACTATACAATAAATGGCAAAGTAATAAAATTTTGTTTTTCTTATCACTTTAAAGAAAAATCCGATTGATAAAAAACCGACAATAAAAGAAGTGATAAATCCTGCACCTATTGCAAGATGTGATGCACCGGAAACGGATGCATTCAAAGCATTTTTAATTTCTAACAGTCCCGCCCCTCCGATTGTAGGTATGGACAAAAGAAAAGAGAAGCGTGCCGCATCTTTACGGTTTAGCCCGGCAAACACACCGCCAGCTATAGTGGAACCGGAACGAGAAATGCCGGGGAACAGAGCCGCTATTTGCAAGAATCCTACGGAAAGTGCATGCTTCAAATTAATGTTTTCGATTGAGTCCCATTTTTTTCTGAAATCGATACTGGAAAGTATCAAGATTGCGGCAGTTATAAATAAGAATAAAGAAACAACATGCGGTTCTGAAAAAACATTTCCTATTTTATCGGCATACAGCACACCCACTATCCCGGCGGGAAGAAGTGCAACAAAAAGCATCCAGAACAATTTTACGTAAGTATTTTCTTCGGCGGTTCTTTCCTTTTTAAAAGTATTGAAAAAAGCAAGTATAAGCCGCCACACATCTTTAATATAGTAAAACAACACTGCAAAAAACGTTCCCATGTGTAATGCCATTACAAAAGAAAGTGTTGGTGTTCCCCAATGAAACATAGCAGGATAAATAACAAGGTTCCCGGAACTGCTAACAGGAAGAAATTCCGTAGCACCCTGAATAGCACCCAAAACAATTGCCTTAAATATTCCCATACCGTTCTCCTCTCTAATAAATTTACCAATATTTTAACCGAAAATTGTTTTAATAAAATAGCGGAGCGTGTTAAAATAAAGCGGAGGTGATATATATGAAAAAAGTCGCGGTATTAATCGAAGATTATTTCAATGAGTTCGAGCTAATCTATCCTTACTACAGATTAAAAGAGGCGGGTTTCGAATCGGTTCTTATCGGCCCGGAAAACAAAGAGTATCATTCCAAAGCAGGGCTTGTAATTCGTGCGGAAGCTTCAATTGACGAAATAGATCAAAATGAATTTATCGGAGTCATCGTACCCGGAGGGTATGCACCGGACAGACTGAGAAGAAATCAGAAAATCCTGGATTTCGTTAAAAACATGTTTGACAATGAAAAATTAGTCGCTGCAATATGCCACGGAGGTTGGGTATTAATTTCGGCTCATGTGGTAAACGGCGTTACACTTACCGGATTTTACTCTATAAAGGATGATTTTAAGAACGCCGGAGCAAAATACGTGGACGAAAAGGTTGTTACGGACGGAAACCTCATCACTTCACGCACACCGGACGATTTGCCGTTCTTTATGAAGGAGATAATAAAATTCCTTAAGGAGTAGCTATGGAAGTACTGAAAACGGTGAATATAAACGGGATAGAAATAAAAGCAGTAAGGGGAGACATAACAAAAGAAAAAGTAGATGCAGTGGTAAATGCAGCTAACAAATACCTTTCTCACGGCGGAGGAGTGGCACTTGCAATAGCAAGAGCCGGAGGACCGACAATACAAAAAGAAAGCGACGAAATCATTAAAAGCAAAGGACCTTTAAAAACAGGAGAGGCCGTTATAACAGACGGGGGAGAATTACCCGCAAAATACGTTATTCATACGGTAGGCCCAATCTACGGCGAAGGAAATGAAGACAAAAAATTACGAAAAGCTGTTATGTCCGTATTGAAAATAGCTACCGAGAAGAAACTAAAAAGCATAAGCATTCCTGCAATAAGCTGCGGGATTTACGGTTTTCCGAAAGAACGGGGTACAAAAATCATATTCGATACTGTAAAAGAATTCGTTCAAACGAACAGAACAACATTAAGAGAAATCCATCTTATAGGAATAGGCAAAACAATTCCGGAACTATTTAAAAAGGCAATGAGCAATGGTTGAAATATATACGGACGGCGCATCAAGGGGAAATCCCGGGAAAAGCGCCTCCTCTTTTGTTGTTGCAGAGGACGGTAAAGTCATTTATTTTTCATCATCTTATATAGGCATAGATACGAACAACGTAGCGGAATACAAGGCAATCATCGCCGCAATGAAATTCTGCATCGAAAGCGGAATCAAAGAAGTTATTATAACATCGGACAGCAAATTGGTAATATCCCAATTAACAGGTGCATACAGAGTAAAGTCCGAACATCTCAAAGCACTTTACGAGAGCGTTAAAAAAATGACCGGAAAATTAAATCGCGTTGAATTTAAAAACGTAAGGAGAGGGAACAAATTTGTAAAAATTGCGGATAAATTATGCAATATAATGCTTGACTATTCCTAAAAATGCTTCTTATAAGATGTGCAAAGTGTAAAACGAAATTGATAAAATACGAAAAGATCGGAAAAGGCGAGCTGCATAAATGTATAAAAAGCAGAATCGTAAAAGGCTTTTTTCTCATGGAAAACGGATATGCAAAATGCCCGAAATGCGGAAATGTTTTTGGTAAAGACAAAGGAAATTTTATAACGTTATTCAAAGGAAAATTTACGTATTCCGGAACAAAAATTCCTTGAGAAGTAATTATTTAAATACTTGACTCAAACGGAAAAAATGATAAGATAAAAAACCTATGGTACACGGAGCAACGTTAAGTTT
>JALSNB010000084.1 GCA_026987225.1 Caldisericaceae bacterium | reverse complement strand
AGTGGAAATAGACGGGACGGATATTAGAAAGTTCAAGAAAAAATTTATCCGCTCTTTCATGGGTATGGTGCTTCAGAACGTCTTTATATTCAAAGGTACGGTAAGAGAAAATATCACGCTTGGCAAAAAAGACATAACGGACGAAGAAATCATACGTGCCGCAAAAGAAATAGGCGTTCACGAATTCATAGTGAATCTTCCCAAAGGATACGATACCGAACTTTCAACTGAAGGAAAGAACATTTCTCAAGGAGAGAGGCAACTTATATCGTTTACAAGAGCGCTCGTGTATAACCCGAAAATCCTGCTTTTAGACGAGGCAACCGCTTCCATAGATACGAATACGGAAGAAGCCATAGAGAAAGGACTGAAGAAACTGATGGAAGGAAGGACATCTATAGTGATAGCCCACAGGCTTGCAACCATTAAAAATGCGGATAGGATTTACGTAATCAATAGGGGGAAAGTCGTAGAAGAAGGAACCCACGCAGCATTAATGAAGAAGCGCGGGCTCTATTACGAACTTTATACAATGCAGTTCGAAAAAGTTTAATACTACTTGCTCACGGCAACGGGTTCCGCTTTGCCGATATTTTTAATTTCTATATCCGTAATATTTTCCACCGTTGTTTTGTTGCTTTTGAACGTTATAAGATCATCGTCATGTACTTTTACAACATACAATTTGCCGTTAACATTGGCAACGTATATTTTTCCAGTGCGATTTATGGTGCGTTTGCTATCCTCGCCGTTATACGAATATGAGTAAACGGTTGCATTGTAGCCGTTAACCGTTTCTGTTCCGCTCTTTTTAACATTTTTGACAAAATCACCGAACTGGTTTTTATCCTCGGAATAGATTTCGTTTATAGTGTCAAGAACAAAATTTCTGTTGAGTTTATAATAATTATACATGAACATCGAAGGATTTTTCTCTTTCGAAAGGATAGTCCACTGATTGCTCTGAGGGTTAAGTTCGTACTACACGTTTTTCAGGTGAACCCTTTTGAAAATCGTTTTGCTTGAGCCATTCTTAAGTTCCGTTTTGGAGACCGCAAAAAGGTTGCTCGAATTGGTAAGCAGATCAAATACGACAGTCCTTGTTTCTTTACCGTTAATCTTTATCAAAAGTGTTTTGGTTGCATTAAAATCTGTGGAAGAGTTCAAATTTTTAACGGCTGTCGATATTACGACAAGGGGATCGCCTTTCACGGCCTGAGAGTGACTGCTATTGTTCTGTTGCGAATTTTTCGCACCACATCCTGTAAATAAGCTTATCATTAAAACACTCAATACAAATACTGCAATTAACCTTTTCTTCATAGACACCTCCGTTAAAGGATAAACAACTCTATTATATTGAGATTTTTATATTGAGATTTTTCAAAAAAGAAAGGGAAGGCGATGGGGGCACCTTCCCTGGCATGAATAAGAAAGGAGGTAGGTATCAGGTATTCGGTGGCGAATATCTGTATCTACTTATTGGTGAATAGTATAGTGAAAAATTTTTGCGTGTCAATACCTTTGAAACACTTTTTTGAAAAATTTATAACAGTGCAAAAATACGAGCATCCATGGCAAAGAGTTTAAATTCATTGCCACAAAATTCTGCCACTTGACAAGGATTGATAAATTGCTAAACTTAAAAAGAATTTATTTGAAAGGAGGCGAGTTCTGGCCCCCAAAGTAGGGTGCAGATAGTTGCTGTGGCGCAAGTACATAAGAGGCAAAACGAATCATTGGATGATTTGTTAAAGAGGTTTAAAAAGCAGTGCATAAAAGACGGGCTGTATTCTGAGCTGAAAAAGCGCAGATACTACGTTCCACCAAGCGTGCGTAGAAAACAAAAAGAAGCAAAGAAAAGATAATTTTAAGGCAGGTTAACCCTGCCTTTTTCTTAAAATAAGGAGGAATTACAAAGATGGCTATCGGAGAAAATACAAAAAAGATAAAAGTTCTCATACTTACTGATGCTTTTATCATCAGGGGGGATGCTACCGTTCCCAAAAACATGCGCTTTTCGGACGCATTGAATAAATTTCTGAAAAATCAGCAGTTTATGGCAATAACAAATGCCGAAATAACCCTTGTTTACGGAGGGACTACATTGGAAAAAAGAGATTTTATCATGGTAAATAGGGAGCAAGTTATAGCAATATCTCCAAATACCTGATGAACCTCGTTTTCGGACTAATCGGCATAACAGTCCTTTTGGCGCTCGTCTGGTTTACCAAAAGCGCAGCCAAGATAAAACATACAAAAGATACGATTAACAATTCATATACGGAACCGGAAAAAGAATATCTGTTCAGCGCCGAGTTTGAAAAAGGAAAGATAATTTTTTCAACTTTAAGTTTTGAGGAACTTTTTACAAAAACGCATTGTTTTTATATCCCGCTTGAAGTATCAGACAGAGGGATAAAGCCGCTAATCGATGGCCACGAGCAATTCATAACGGATAAAATGATAAAAAATCTGGAATATTACTATGATACATCTCAAAAATACAAAGTCTTTTGCGAAGATGCGGAAGGCAAAAAAATCTTATATTCAAACTTTCCGTTAAGTTATGCATTTGAAGAAGTAGAAGACGATATAAAAACATTGATATCAGACATTCTGAAAAAAGCAGTTGAAGAAGAATGCAAAGAAATCACACTGCCTTTGCATCTTAGTGATAGAATTAACCTTAACGTTAAAACATATATAGAAACATTGATAGAACCAATAGAAGCATTCGTCAAAGATAACGAACTGAACGTGATTTTATTTAATGAAAACGAACGTTTTCAATGGCAACTTATAGATTCTCTGTAAAGATTAAATGCTACTTTCACCGGATTTTTTAAGCGCATACTGCGTGCCAAGCGGCGAAAGAATCTGGAACACAGCGGTAGTTGTGGCCATAAGAGTCGTAATCATTCCTCCCATGTGGTAAGCGGAGAGTTCCTGAGCGGCTAAAAATGCAAGGCCAACTGCAACTCCTGCCTGGTTTAGCAATGCAACGCCAAGATACTTGGTAATTTTCGCTTCGGATCTGGATATAAAACCCCCAAGGCCACACCCCAATACCTTACCGATGCTTCTTCCTATGCAGTAAACAAGGACAATGCCGAGCATTGCCAAAAATTGAGAGAAATCTATCTCAGCTCCGATTGCCGCAAAGAAAAGTATAAATATGGGGCTCATAATGCTATCTATTAATCGGTTGGACTGATTGCTGATCGATGTATTGAAATTTATCATAACAGTGCCGAATATCATACAGGTAAGAATTGCCGAAACGCCCATTATCTGAGCAATTCCCCACGATAACATCACAGCACCTATGGAAATAATAAAAATGTTATCGGAAGAGAGTTTCGCCTTGTTTGTAAGATAAGAAACAACAAATCCTACTGCCGCACCCAAAAGCACGGCACCGAAAATTTCCCACATGGGCCTTATCACAAATGCCTTTATATCTACCTTACCCCCAAGCAATGCCTTTGTAAGAACTATACCGAACGAATATATAATGATACCTGCCGCATCGTCAAGCCCTACAATTGCAATCGCAACGTTTGTAAGGCTTCCTTTCGCCTTCAAATCCCTTATTACTGCGATTGTGCCAGCAGGTGCAGTGGCCGGGGCAAGCGCACCCAATATGATGGAAAGCGCCATATTCTTTGTAAAAATATATACAAGTGCCCACACGACAAGAGATGTA
The DNA here is from genome assembly GCA_026987225.1 of Caldisericaceae bacterium. Classification (GTDB taxonomy): domain Bacteria; phylum Caldisericota; class Caldisericia; order Caldisericales; family Caldisericaceae; genus S016-85. The sequence continues at coordinate 12,161 of JALSNB010000084.1, read as the reverse complement.
ATAACGACTTCAACAACCAAAATGGTAATTATTGCCTTGCCCATACGTTTCAAAAATTTAAACGAAAAACTCAAACCGACCATATAGGCGACAAAAGATAGCGTAATAGCAGTAACAACCTTATTAAAAGAGGAAGGTATCGTAAATTTAAATACAGGACCGATAAGGATGCCCGCAATAATATATGCGAGGACTTCCGTAAGCCCGATCTTTTTAAGTAGCCTTCCCAGAATAAATCCGAGAAGGAGCATAAGAGAAGCCATTAAATAAATATTAGACAAAGCACTTTTCATTTTCGCCTACCATCAATAATTAAAAAAGGGAACCTACGGTTCCCCTTTAATTAACCCACAATTTTTTTAACTTCCTCAATAAGTGGATCTATTATTATCGGCTCTCCTCCCGCTTTTATAGCACTGTTTACATCTTTTAGCCCGTTGCCGGTAACTATTACCACAACCTTGTCGTTTTTGGAAATTTTACCCTCCTTGAGAGCTTTTAGCATACCCGCAAATCCTGTTGCACCTGCAGGTTCAGCAAAAATACCCTGAGTCGAACCAAGGTATTTAATAGCGGATATAATCTCTTCATCGCTCACGGAAATTCCAAAACCTCCGGACTGCTTGATGTCCCTGACGGCCATAACACGGTTTCTCGGAATACCTACGGCAATACTATCCGCAATTGTATCGGGCTCAACAAATTTTACATTGCCGTCGCCGTTTACCGCATCCACTATCGGTTTACATCCTTCCGCTTGAACGGCAACAAGCTTTGGCATTTTGTCAATAAATCCGAGAGAAAGCATATCTTTGTATCCCTTTGCAACGCCTGAAATTATGCACCCGTCACCTACGGAAACAAACACATAGTCCGGCACATCGAAATTCATCTGCTCTATTATTTCAAGTGCCACAGTTTTCTTGCCTTCCACCATGTAAGGATTGAACGCAGTATTCCTGTTATACCATCCGAAAGTTTCAGTTGCCTTTATGGAAAGGTCAAAAGCCTCATCATACGTGCCGTTTACTGCAAGCACTGTTGCTCCGAAAACAAGAAGTTGAGCGATTTTTGCCTTAGGCGCAGTTTTTGGAACAAAAATATAATTTTTCAGGCCAACGGAAGCAGAAGCACCTGCAAGTGAAGATGCCGCATTACCGGTAGAAGCACATGTCACCGTCTTTTCACCGAGCTCCTGCGCCTTTACAACGGCAATTGCAGACGCCCTGTCCTTAAGAGAGGCCGTAGGGTTTCTCCCGTCATCCTTTATCCATAGATTTGGCATTTTTAGGTCGTTTCTGATTCTCTCCGCTTTGTAAAGCGGCGTCCAACCGACCTTCAAAGGCCCTATCTTCGAAGGATCGTTAACCGGAAGAAGCGGAAGATAACGCCACATCGTATAATCGTTATTTTCCTTTAAACTTTCTTTTGAAAAATGCTTCTTTATTTCGTCGTAATCATAAATGACTTCAAGAATTCCTTCGCTACCGCATTTGGGACACGTATATTTAACCTCGTCTGGAGAGTATTCCGCTCCACAAAGCAAACATTTCAGTTTTTTCACATAACTCATTTGCTATTTTTCCTCCCTGTTATACGGTATACCCAATTCCTTTGGTGCGGATATGTGTTTCATTCTTACGACAAGCGTCGCTATGACGATTACAATAAACGTAAGAAGATAAGGAAGCATGTTAAGTAGCGACGACGGAATCGTAACGCCTATTGCCTGCAATTGAAGCTGCAACGCATCGATGCCTCCGAACAAATACGCACCGATCATTGCGTTAAGCGGATCCCACATTGCAAAAATAACAAGTGCAATTGCAATCCATCCTCTTCCGGCAGTCATACCGTCAAGCCAGAACGAAGCATAACCTATGGTAAGGTAAGCACCGCCTGCACCTGCCAATAAGCCACCGAAGAATGTCCACCAATATCTTGTTGCATAAACGTTTACACCCATTGCGTCAGCCGCACGGGCGTTCTGTCCCGTCGCTCTCAAATGAACGCCAACTTTAGTTTTATACAAAATAAACCACATAACTATCGCGACTATATACGAGGTATAAACAAGTGCGTCCTGCTTAAAGAATATAGGTCCGATAAACGGAATTTTGGAAAGCAAAGGGATAGGTAATACACTGGGGGTTACGTTGAGTTTGAGATTTATCCATCTCTGGCCGTAAAAATTCGTAAATCCCAAACCGAATATCGTTAGTGCAAGACCGCTGACAACCTGATTTCCCCTGAGAGTAATGGAAACAAATGCATGAATCAAAGCGGTAAGTCCTCCGGCTATCGTTCCCACTATGAAGCCGAGATAAGGATTTTTCGTTACATACGTTACAATGAAGCCGATAAGCGCACCGACAATCATCATTCCTTCGACGCCAAGGTTCAGTATGCCCGCACGTTCGGCAAAAATTTCACCTATCGTGGGAAAGAGTAGTATTGTTCCGGATTGAACGGCCGCCGACAAAAGAGCTATTATTACCAAGTGATGAGACGCGTTCATTTTATTCTCCTCCTATCTTTGAGACGGGAATTGGTTTTTTTCGCTCAAAATGCACTCTGTATTTAGTAAAGATCTCACTACCTATAAGCACGAACAAAATAGAACTTTCAATTACATTGACTATGCCGAAAGGAACGTGCATAACGATTTGGATTTGATACCCTCCGGATGCAAGCCCGCCGAGAAGCACGGCGACGAATGAAGCGGCGATCGGATCAAGATAGGCAAGCCAAGCAACGATAATAGCAGTATATCCGTAATCAGGATTAATTTTGATTTGAAGAAGATGAATAATACCGGAAACCTGAACCATTCCGGCAAGCCCTGCAAGAGCACCGCTTATTGCCATAGCAATTACGATATTCTTAGCGACATTAATCCCTGCATAATGTGCTGCTCTTGCGTTTTCGCCTATTACCCTTATCTCGTATCCGAACTTTGTTTTTTTCAGTATGATCCATATTACTATTACCGCAATAATACCGAAAATAAGCCCTAAATTCACCCTTGTATGTGGTATGATTCTGGGAAGTTGCGCATTGTTGGGAAACGGCTTGGACAGAGGGAAACCATGACTCAACGGATCTCTCCACGTGCCGTACATGAAATATTTAAGTATGAAGAGTGCGATATAGTTAAGCAGTAAAGTGGAAATTACTTCGTTCACTTCCCAATACGCTTTGAGCAAAGCCGGGATAACCGCCCAAATTGCACCGCCGACCATTCCGGCAATCACCATTACGGTGAGCATAATCGGTTTCGGAATGTTGGGAGACCAGAAAATAGCAAAGTAAGAACTGAATATTGCTCCCATTATATACTGTCCGTAAGCGCCGATATTCCAGAAATTCATCTTGAAAACAAGAATAAGCCCTGCGGAAATAAGAATAAGGGGAGTTGCGGCAACAAGAGTTTCGGAGAATGTATATTTACTACTGTATGCACCTATAAGCAAAGCATTATAAACATGGAGCGGATTAACCCCTTTTATGAGAATCGCAATTGCTCCGATAATCAGTCCGATAATAACGGAAACCGTGGGAACAATAAATTTTAAACTTGCAGGCGTCGTTTCTCTTTTTTCAAATCTCAGCATATCCCACCTCTCATAACCTAATTAACCGATACTTGTTCGTCCGCAGCACCGGCCATCAAAAGTCCGAGCTTGTGAACATCAGCATCTTTCGCATTCACTATACCCGTAATTTTGCCTTCGTATATAACACCAATCCTATCCGAAATCATAAGGATTTCGTCAAGGTCTTCGGAAATAAGCAGAACAGCCATACCGGAATCACGCACTTCCAATAACTTCTTCCTTATGAACTCGGTTGCACCGACGTCAAGTCCTCTTGTCGGATGCACTGCAATTAAGAGAGACGGTTTTTCCGTTATTTCTCTTGCAAGCAGAAGTTTCTGCATGTTTCCACCGGAAAGAAGCTTTACGGGTGCATCTATTCTGGGAACCATTATATTATACTTCTCTATGAGATCCTCGGTAAATTCACGCGCTTTCTTATAATCGATAAAACCGTTCTTTCCAACAGGTTCCCTTCTGTATATCCTGAGAATTGCATTTTCCACGGAAGAAAGATTGGGAACAAGTCCGACTTTTAACCTATCCGGTGGCACGTAATTTACACCGCTCTGCGATATGTGCAAAGGATGTTTGTTTGTAATATCTTTGCCATTTAAAAAAACTCTTCCGCCCGTTGCTTTACGCAGGCCAGTAATCACCTGTGCAAGTTCTTTCTGCCCGTTTCCCGCAACACCGGCAAGTCCGAAAATTTCTCCTGCATGCACGGAGAAACTGATTTTGTTCAATATTTTTATGCCTCTATCATTAAAAGCTTCGACATTATCAACTTTCAAAATCTCTTTGCCTTCCTTCAGAGGTTTTCGTTCCAACCTGAACAGAACTTCCCTTCCTACCATCATTTTTGCAAGTTCCCTCTGGTTTGTTTCGTTCTTATTTACGGTACCGATTACCTTACCTTTTCTCAGTACGGTAATCCTATCCGAAATTTCCATTACTTCGTTAAGTTTATGACTGATGAATATAATCGATTTTCCTTCGGATTTCATCTGTTTCAAAATTTTGAAAAGTGCTTCCGATTCCTGAGGGGTAAGCACTGCCGTCGGTTCGTCAAGAATCAGTATGTTCGCTCCTCTAAAAAGCATTTTGACAATTTCCACTCTCTGCTGTTCGCCTACAGAGAGCTGCCATATTTTTGCGTAAGGTTTCAAATCAAATTTGTATTTATCGGATATTTCAAGAATTTTATCTGCAATTTCTTTTTTGTTGATGACAAATTTTTGATCTTTCAGTCCGAGAATGATATTTTCCAAAACTGTCAACGTATCGACCAACATAAAATGCTGGTGAATCATTCCTATTCCGTAACGCATCGCATCAAAAGGTGAGCGTATGTTCGCCCTTTTGCCACGAATATATATTTCGCCTTCATTGGGATAGTAGATGCCGTCCAAAATGTTCATCAGTGTGCTTTTGCCGGCACCGTTTTCTCCGAGTAATGTGTGGATTTCACCTTCTCTCAAATCAAAATTAATATGGTCGTTTGCAAGAACTCCAGGAAATCTTTTCGTAATATTTTTTGCCTGCAGTACAATTTCTCCCATCGCTTTCCTCCGTATAAAAAATATGCCCCGAGCTGCCTATCAGCCCGAGGCAATTCTTAATTTCTATTCGATTACGAGCCGCTCTTTGGAATTGTCCCTATTACACCTTTAACAAACCACTGGAGCTGAAGTTTCTGAGCATCGGGAAGTTCTTGTCCCTTCGGCACTCTGAGCTTTCCGTTCTGGTCATAAATCGGGCCTGCAAACACTTTGAAAGTTCCGTTTTTAATTTCCTGTTCTCTCTTGAGCACGTAGTCTCTCACTTTTTGCGGAACCATCGGTCCGAACGGAGCAAGCGAAACAATACCATCGGCCATTCCGCCCCAATACTGGGTTGGTTTCCATGTGCCATCTTCAACTTCCTTCAGGCACTTCGTATAGAACACACCCCAATGCCAGATACGAGAGGTAAGGACTGCTTTAGGTGCAAAACTCGACATATCCCTATCATACCCGATTGCATAAATTCCCGCTTTCTGCGCTTCTTCAAGAGGTGCGGGTGAATCCATACCGCTTGCAATAATATCTGCACCGTTGGCAATGAATGTTTTTGCAGCATTTCCTTCTTTTGTCGGGTCAAACCAAGTGTTAAGCCATACCACATGAACTTTTGCCTTTGGATTAACTTCCTGGACTCCGATGGTAAACGCATCAATTTCCCTTACAACTTCCGGAATTGAGAACGGAGCGACAAAACCGATGTAATTTGTCTTTGTCATCATACCCGCAACAAGTCCTGCAAGGTAGTCCGGCTGATACATTCTACCGAAATAAGTGCCCATATTCTTTGTTGTTTTATAACCGGAACAGTGCTCGAAAATTACATTCGGATAATCCTTTGAAACATTTACCATAGGATCCATAAATCCGAAACTTGTCCCGAAAATCACCTTATAGCCTTGGTTGCAGTAATCCATCAAAACTTTTTCCGCAGGTGCGCCTTCTGGAACGCTTTCAGAGTATGCGACTTCAACATTCGGATCATGATCTTTAAGATACATCAAACCTTCATAATGCGCCTGTGACCAACCACCGTCATTTTTAGGTCCCACAAGAATCATTGCCACTTTGATCTTCTTCTTAGGCTTCTGCGCCGGTTGCTGCTGACTTGTGCCTGACGACGGATTCGTTGCCGGTTTTTTAGGACCGCAGCCGGCAAAAATTGTTACAACAAACAAAACTGCAAGAATAAGTGCTAATACTTTAAATCTCTTCATTACTGCTACCTCCTCCTTCTCTTTTAGTATTTTTGTTTTCTTTTCGCGCTTTTGTTTGCTGCTCTCACCTCCTTAGTTCAAATTATAATCACAAATTTTAAAATGTAAAGAGCCCCCATCGGAGCGGAGGCCCTTTTTAACTTATTTTTTATAAAGGCAGAAAAACTTATTACGGATATATATGTGTTCCGGTTTCACCTTTAAGTGCCTTTTCGAGGGATTCGGGGTTCGTAATAATCGCTTCTTTTCCGCCTGCTTCCAAAAATCTTATTACCGCCTGAATCTTGGGAAGCATACTGCCTTTCGCAAAATGCCCCTCCTCAACGTATTTTTTAGCTTCCGCAACGGTAAGCTTATCAAGAGCTTTCTGATTCGGCTTGTTGAAGTTCAAATACACTTTTTCAACACCTGTCGAAATGATAAACAGATCCGCTTTAATGTTAATCGCAAGCAAGCTTGACGCATTGTCTTTATCGATAACTGCGGCAATGCCTTCGAGATCACCGTTTTCATTCCTGATCACCGGAATGCCGCCTCCGCCTACGCCAACCACGCTGAAACCGCTTTTTACAAGTAGTTCGATTGCATCCTGCTCGATGATTTCTTTTGGCATGGGTGAAGGAACAACCCTTCTGTATCCTCTGCCCGCATCATTGATAATTACCCAATCCGGATGCTCTTTTTGAAGTTTTTCGGCTTGCTCTTTTGTGTAAAAAGTTCCGATTGGCTTGGAAGGATTTTTAAACGCAGGATCGTTTTTATCCACAACAACCTGAGTTACAACAGTTGCGGCCTTTTTGTTTATCCCTCTTCTGCGAAATTCATTGTCAAGTGCCTGTTGAATCTGATAACCGATTGCACCCTGCGTGTCGGCACCGCAATTCGCAAGAGGCACGAGATGCATACCCGCAACGTCATGTGCAATTTCCACACGTCTCAGGATAAACCCCACCTGCGGCCCGTTTCCGTGTGTAACAACAACGTCAAGCCCCTGTTCCACCATGCCGACGATGTGTTTTGCAGTCTCACACACTGCGGCATACTGATCTTCCACAGTCTGATGTTGCTTGTCCTTGATCAGAGAATTACCTCCAATCGCAAGTACAGCTAACTTTCCCATTAACTCACCTCCGTAGATTTACGAAAAGGGAATCTCTCCTTTTCAGAATTTTTCAAATAATAGCACAAAAGCCTTTTTAACAAAATGCCTCACCTGATAGTAAGCGCAAGAACGGCTTTTACAGTATGGAGTCTGTTCTCGGCTTCGTCGTAAACAACAGACTGCGGGCCGTCTATTACTGCATCCGTGACTTCTTTCCCCCTGTCTGCGGGCAAACAATGCATATAAATTGCATTCTTTTTGGCAAGGCTCATCCTTCTCTCGTCTGCGATCCAATCCTTATACTTGTCTGCGATTTTTTTCATTTCGTCAAAATTATCCGTATAGAAATAAGCACCCCAGGATTTCGGATAAACGACATCCGCATCTTTGAACGCTTCGTCCATATCGTGAACGACTTCAAAGTTCACACCTGCCTCTTTTGCGTTTTTCTCCGCAATCTCCATCGCTTTGGGGTGAAGTTTGAATTCTTCCGGCATGGCAAGCGTTACGTTCATACCAAAACGCGGCATCATCATTATGAGTCCTTGAGGCACTGCGGGCGGTTTTGCGTGAGAAGACGCATAAGCCCAAGAAATTACAAATTTTCTTCCCCTAATATCGTTATTAAACTTTTCTTTGATAGTCATTATATCGGCAAGCATCTGCATAGGATGGTCCCAATCTGATTCCAGATTGATAACAGGCACATCTGCCCATTTTGCAATGTCTTCCATATATTTCTGGCCGACGCCTAAGTATATGTCGTCCCTTATTGCAATACCGTCTCCGTAGCGCGAGAAAATGATACCGATTTCTTTTGCCGTGTCGCCGTGAGAAATCTGCGTTGCTTCGGCAGGAAGGTATGTTGCATGCCCGCCCAATTGAATCATCGCCGTCTCCGTAGAATTTCTCGTTCTTGTGGATTTGTCCTTAAAAATCATAAACAGTTCTCTGCCGGGAAGGATATTCGTATGAGGAACTCTCAGTGCCCTCTCCTGCTTGAACTTAAAGGAAAGGTCAAGCACCTGTTCCAATTCTTCAAGCGTCCAATCGTTTGTTGTTAAAAAATCTCTACCTTTAAGTTTTGTGTTCATAGATACCTCCTATTTTTTGATTTTGCTCACCAGGCTGTGCGGGAAAAGTGCATAAAATTTCGCCGCTTTCGTAAGGTCGGAAACTCTCACGTATTCGTCAACCGCATGTGCAAGCCATTCGTCGCCAGGCCCGAAGCCGATTGACGGAATATGGAACCTTCCCATTGTCGTAACGCCGTTCGTGGAGAAAATCCAGCGAGAAACTTTAACGTCTTCACCGGGACGCGCCTTTTTTGCCGCCTCGAAACCTGCTTTAACGAGCGGATGATCTTCTTCGAGAACCCATGTGGGGAAATATTTTTCCTGAGAAATTTTTCTGCCCTTCCATGAAACGCCTTCGAACGTAAGCACGTTGATTTCCGTTTTGTCAGGATCCACAAAAGTCGTTTTAAATTCTTCTATTGCGCTCTCCTTCGTTTCACCGATTGTAAGCCTTCTGTCGATATAAATGGTGGACTCGTAAGGAACGGAGTTAATGGAGGGCGATTTCGATTCGATAATGGACACAACCGCCGTTCCTTTTCCGAGGAACGGATCCTCTTTGAATGTTTCCGTAAGTTTTTCGATATTTACAACGGTTTTTGCCATTCTGTAAATTGCATTGTCCCCTCTGTTCGGATGAGCGGCATGAGCGGATTTTCCTTTTGTTGTAATGGAAACTTCGACTCTTCCCCTGTGGCCCCTGTAAATGTCGAGGCTTGTCGGTTCGCAAAGCACGACAAAATCCGGTTTTACGACTTCGTTAATAAGATAACCGATTGTAAGGCCGTCGCAAACTTCTTCCTGCACTGTACCTGAAATATACAAAGATACGTCTTCCGGAATGCCTATCTCTTTGAGAATTTTCGCACCGTAAATCATGGAAGCCATTGCCGCTTTTTCATCGGTGCTGCCTCTTCCGTAGAGCCTGTCACCGACAATTTCTCCGCCAAACGGATCGTAATGCCAGTTCTCTTTATCTTCCGCTTCTACGGTGTCGATGTGGGCATCGTAAAGAATTTTTGTTTTGCCATTGCCAACTCTTCCGATGATGTTTCCGGTTTTGTCAATAATCACTTCGTCAAAACCGAGCTCTTTCATTTTGCTCTCAAAGAGCTTTACGAGTTTTTCTTCCTGGCCGGAATAAGATTTTGTTCTGACAATGTCCTGTGCAAATTTGATAATATCACCCTTGTACTTTTCGACAAGTTCGTTCACTTTCTCTTCTAATTCCATAATATTTATGTACCTCCTGTCTTATTTTGAATAGCTTTGGTTAACAATTATATGCAATTCGGTTTTTTTTCAAACATCAAACAAGAATTTTTTTCCGACATCCGTAAAAATAACCCTATCTCCCAATGCATTGCGCAATGCAGCGCCGGTAATAAGCCCCGTGCAGTGGGAAACGGTAATAAGTTGAGGGTTATAATCACCGAGGTATCGAACGGTTCTTTCCACCCTTTTCGCCGAAGCGTTTTTAAGGTGCATTCCGCCTATTACGCCAAACAGTTTCGTTTCACCGGTAACACTCATCCCGTATTGAATAATGTTTATGATTCCGGAATGAGCACAGCCTGTTAGAACGAGAAGGCCTTCGTTCAGTTTTACAAATAGGGATGTATCGTCCGAAAACGAATCTTTTACCATTTCGCCCTTTTCTTCACGAAAATACGCCGTTTCCTCAAGTTCCCATTTATTTGGCTTGGGAACTTCGCCCGAAAAGATAATTTTCTCGGAAAGCTTGACAGGTTCTTTTGAAAATTTCAAATCAAAACGGTCAAGCACAAATTTCAGTCCGATATCTTTTTTTACTTCTCCCTGAATCTTAAACTTCGGGTAAATCACATCGGGGTGTGCGATAATTTCAGGATAAATATGATTTTCCGTAAAGAATTTTAAACCGCCCGTATGATCATCGTGCCCGTGGCTCAATATGATCTTTTCTATATCATTTAGCTTTACTCCGATTAAACTGAGATTATGCAGTAAAACCATGCCTTGGCCGCTGTCAAACAGATATTTATGCTCTCCTTCCTCCAAAAGCATCGAAAAACCGTGTTCTGAGAGAAAATCTCTCTTTGAAACGTAATTATCAACAACTATTGTGATTTTCATTGTTTGCTCCTTACGAGTATGCCGTATCCTTTCCTATCCAAAACCCCTTTATCCTTATCGTAAACAACTTCCCCGCGCACAATCGTTTTTATGACTCTTCCTTTAAGCGTTTCTCCTGCAAGCGGCGAATATTTTCCTTTGCTCTCAAGTTTTAAAGGATCCACTTTCCACTCTTCGTTAATATTTACAATGGTAAAATCCGCATCCGTTCCTATGTTCATAGAGCCTTTTTCAGGAAAAAGTCCGTATCGCACGGCAGCATTTTTGGAAAGCAAGTTCCGAATGTTTTCCAGAGTCAATTTACCGCTCCGATAGCCATACGTAAGAATTTCGGAAACAACAAGTTGAGTGCCCGGGATACCGGCATAGTCCTTCCATATATCGGGTGACGACTTTTCCTCCGGATATTTTCCTGCCGCATGATCCGTAGATATAAAATCGATATCACCGTTTTCAATCCCTTCCCATAGGGCAAGCCTATCCTCTTCCCTACGCACCGGCGGCGCAGTTTTTAAAATCGCACCGATTCTCTTTAAATCTTCTACCGTAAAGAGCAGATACTGAGGGCATGTTTCAACAGTAATGTCTATACCGTGTAATTTCCCCCATTTAACGGCTTCGAGGCCCGCTTTCGAGGAGAGGTGCACAATATGCAACTTGTTTCCTACTTTTTCCGCTATTCCCATAACGGACCAGATTGCTTTTGCCTCGGCCTCATATACCCTTCCTTCAAACCAACTTTCAGGATCTTTGCGATTCGCATTTTGCATCAAGGCGGAGTAAAAATCGACAAGATAGAAATCTTCGCTGTGCACGGCGGCAACCAAGTTCAGCTTTTTTAAATAAGAAAACGCAACATGCATTTTCGGAACAGGCATTCTCGGGTAAAGCTTCATTCCGGAAATCGTGTAGAACTTCACACCGACTATACCTCTTTCTTTAAGTTCTTTCAGTGTGGTTTCGTATTCACCGCTGTCAATCTGCTCCGGAGTTACGCCGCCCCAAAAAGCAAAATCAACGTATGCCTTCGGTTGCACAATGCCAAGTTTGTAATCAAAATTCTTTCCGCTTATAACAGGCGGAATCGAAGTGCACGGCATATCGATAATCGTTGTGATACCGCCCGCTGCGGCGCTTCTTGTCCCGGTTTCGAAATCTTCTCTATCGGTAAAGCCCGGATCGTCAAAATGAACGTGCGGATCTATAAATCCGGGAAAAATAACGTTTCCCTCCGCATCGATTTCTTCATCTACCGAAAAATCCGAATTATCGCCGGGAAGAACGGAAAAAATTTTTCCGCCGTCAATATAAATCGTTGCCTTTTGCAAGGTGTTTCCGCTTTTTACTATAAACCCGTTTTTAATTTTTTTCATTATTCCTCCTTAAACAAGGGAACGAAATCGAATTTGTCAACATCCACAAGCCCTCTATCCGTAATCTTCAGTTTCGGTATCACGGGAAGGCTCATAAATGCAAGCGTCATAAACGGATCG
>JALSNB010000083.1 GCA_026987225.1 Caldisericaceae bacterium | reverse complement strand
GAGATTTTATTTACAAGGATTTGATAGACAAGTTCTATGATTATAAAAGCGAAATGGTTCCCGTGTATGTCGAATATTCCAAGCCTGTTTTGATATATTCCGATTCCAACCACGGAAATATCGGAGGTGAACAGATACCGTCGGTTAACGGATTCGGAAGGACATTTGTTTTTCTGACGGGTAAAATTTTCAATTTCGACGGAGTTACGCACAAGCGAGTTGTTGCAATAATTCCTTCTTACGATGAAACTCATATTACGTTGAACGGTAAAGCTTATACATTGCAGAAAGCATTTGTTCCTAAGTACTTCTATTTTGACAAAAGCTATTCACCCGTTAAAATCAATTCCGACAAAGCGATTTCGGTTTTTGAAATAGGAATGAGAACGGATCTTGAGTGTCTCACCATGTTAATTCCGTTGAAGAGCAATGAGGTTCAGGCTAATGTCGCCTACGCAGCAAATCCTTCTCAAAAACCTTCCGTTCCTTCAAGCAATACTCCCTCATCTGGCAAAAACTTTTTAACGTTTTTAGCACCGCTTGGCGGTATGCTTAAGAATGGCTGGAACAGTTTGGAAAATACTCCCTGGTTTAAAAATATAAGCGATACGTTAAGCGAATTTACAAAATCGATTACCCCTTACTTAAAAAACCTATCCAAACAGATAGTTTCGCTATTTATGCCCGCTGCCGCAATGATTTATCCTTATATACATACCTATATCCCTTCTCTTACTCAGAGTGAACTTGCAGCAATACTGTTCTATTTGCTTATTGCTTTTATCATTATTTTACTCTGGCCGAAAAAACGGAAAGAGAGAAATATTCCGGTGGTTAAGGTAAAGGAAGAAGAGCTAAAGAAGAAAAAGGTCGCATTCAATGTTAGAACCATAGAAGAGAAAGGCCCCTCAGGGATTAAATTCGGTGCGAAAGGTGCTCCCAAAACGCTTTCACCTTCGGCCAAACTGAAAGTTAAAAAAGCGGAAACTCCAAAGAAAGAGGCAAAGCCCTATCCTACCGAAACGCCCAAATATCCTTTTGCGGCAAAAAAGAGTGAAGAAGTTCCGGCTAAAAATGTGTTGAGTGCCAAAGGAAGAAAGACAATATCCGCTCCTTCGAAAGGTACGCTTGAAACAGAAAAGGAAAAGAAGGTTACAGCTGTCCCATCGGAAGAGAAAAAGCGTGCCCTATCGGTAAGAAATGTTCCTATGGAAAAAGAAAAAATCGAAGAGCAGAAAGAAACCGTTGAAAAAGTAAAAGAGGAGCCGAAACAAGCACATAAAAACATTTTATCGGCAATTCTTCACCATAAAGAAGCGGTTGAAAAAGAAACCGAAGAATCAAAGGAGAAGGTAAAACCATCGAAAGAAATTCAAAAAGCCGAGGGCATACGGAAAGAAGAAGTTGCAAAATCAGAGGAGCAAAAAGGTGTTCTCTCCGAATTTCTTAATAAAAAAGAGCAACCGGAGGTTAAGGAAGGTTTAGCCGGGCAGAAAGAAGAAAAGGTATCCGAAGAAGTTGTTAAAGAGCCGAAGGAGAAAAAAGAGAAACCGGAAGAAAAGAAAAAATCACACGGATTTTTGTCCGCTCTTTTCCACGGTAAGGAAAAATCCGAGGTTTTGCAGCAGCATAAGGAAAGCGAAGAGAAACCTACTGAAGCCAAAACAGAAGAGAAAACTTCCGAGACTAAAACCGAAGAAAAAGTCCCTAAAGCAAAAGAGGAAGAAAAAGTCAAAACAACACCTAAAACTTCACTTGACGAACTGCTCGAACGTGTTAAGAATGAGATGAAGAGTAAAACTACGGAAAACAAACCTCCGCTGAAAACTCCGACTGTCAAAGAAAAGAAAGAAGCTCCTGCTTCCGAACTTGAGAAAGGTAAAGAGGCCATTGAGGAGGAAGAACCGGAAGAGATAGGTGTTAAGCTTGAAGCATCCGTTGTTATGGATAAGTATTCCGCCGAGAAAATAGCGAATACGGACATAATAAAGCGTTTAAGCAGGACGTTTGTTTCGGCTAAGGATAACCCGGATATAGACAGTGAAAAACGGGCAAAATACAGAATTGGCATAATTGCTTTAACTCCTATTGAAATGAGGATTGCCGAGGATCTTGCACGTCGAATAGGTGCAAAGAATTCTACAGGTGAAATGCTTCTTATTGCAAAAAAAGTCGGAGTTAAGCAGATAATAGTGAACGATACGCCGAAAATTACGAATTATCAGGGAATAAGAATTACAAATATAAAAGAGGTTATAAAAGAATAAAACTTTAAGTGGGGTACTTTAAAAAGCAATTGTTTATTTCTCGAACCTTTCCTCTTTGTATATGTCTGCTGATTTACTGTATCCTCTTTTTTCCCAGTAGCCCGGTATATCCTTATCCGTAATTTCGATTTCCGAAACCCATTTGGCATCTTTATAGGCATATTTGCCGTTTACAACAAGTCTTAACGGATATCCGTGCTCAACTGTTAAAGGTTTTCCGCCCGCCTCGTATGCAAGCAAAACATTGTTACTGAGGAGAAAGCTCAAAGGAAGGTCCGTAGTGTATCCGTCCGCAGTGCGGATTAGGGCAAATTTACCGTTCGGTAGGATTTCAATATTTCGGAAAAGCGTTTTAGGATATATACCCTTAAAGGTGGGGCCAAGATAACTCCATCCGTCCACGCAGTGAATATCAAACTGTTTTTCTACGGCTGGCAAAGAAAGTATTTCTTTGTATGTAAAAAATTTTTCTTCTTTTACCAACCCGATTATTTTCAGCCTGTATTCTTCGATTTTTATATTCGGCTTCCCAAGAACCGATATTGCGTACCACCTTGATGTGATTCTTTGCCCGGGAGGCATTTTAAATTTTTTATCTTGCATACGGATATTTTACTCTGATTTTTTCTCCAGTCAATGTTTATGCAGATTTTGTGTTATAATAACTACATGAAGATTAAAATGTTGTATTTTGCAGAGGCAAAGGATGTTGTAAAGAAAGACGAAGAAGATATTGATTTTAACGGGAATACGATTTCCGAACTCAGAGAAACGCTTTTGAAAAAGTATCCTGAAATTACATACGTATTAAGCTCTTCCGTGTTTGCCGTAAATATGAAATATGTAGGAAATGACGCCGTTCTAAAGGATAACGATACGGTTGCGATTATTCCGCCTGTTGAAGGAGGCTAAATGGTTAAAATTCAAAGAGACAAAATCGATGTTAATTTATTGGAAGATATGTTGAAAAAGAACGATGCCGGGGCGGTGATTCTTTTTCTCGGCGAGCCGAGACGTTCCCCTGAAGACGGAGATGTTGTTTCTATAAATTATACTGCTTATGAGGAAATGGCTATTAAAGAAATGGAGAAAATCGAAAACGAAGCAAAGAATAAGTTTCATGTGAAGGATGTTATTATTGTTCACAGGATCGGCAACATTCCGTTGAAAGAAATTTCGTTTTTTGTCGGCGTTTCTTCCGCTCACAGAGAGGAAGGCTTTAAAGCGTGTCAGTGGATTGTTGACGAAGTTAAGTCAACCGTTCCGATATGGAAGGAGATAAGGTATGAAATCGGTAGGAATAGTTAAAAGCGTTCAAAATGATATTGCAGAAATCAGGGCGGCAACCGCGGACGAATGTGCGCACTGTCCTTTGCAGGGAAGTTGTCCGTCTTCTCTGTCTGATAACGGAGGCACTGTTCTTGCATGGAACAATGTGGGAGCAGAGGTAGGTGATATGGTAGAATTTGAGTATGAGGAACGGGACATTATAAAAGGAATATTTACGATATACATGATTCCGTTTTTCTTTTTCATTGCTGGATTGATTTTGGGATTGATTCTGGAAAAGGGGTTTAACATTCATCTCGGAAAGCTTGAAAACCTTCTATCCGTACTTACATCCGTACTGTTTTTGCTATTCGGTGTCTTGTACGTAAGAGAGAAGGATAAAAATTTTAGAATTCCCTCGAAAATCGTTTCGGTTATCGCAAAAGGCTCTTATCTTGACAATTTCAGCCTTAATCTGAATGATAAACATTAACATTTATATTTTTAAAGAATAGCTCTATATCTTTAACTTTTTCCGCATTATCGATCGGGATTTCCACGGTTTTATCGTCTTGAGCTATAAAAAGTGCCTGTTTTCTGTTTGCCGATACGGTGATAAGGATCGCACCGGTAACAATTGCGGTTGCAACGGAAATAGCAATAAGAGGCAGATTGAGATTTTTCTCGTTTTTCATGAAAAAATATACGATTGAAATGCTTATCAATATGCTGAGCAAAGTGTAAACGG
>JALSNB010000082.1 GCA_026987225.1 Caldisericaceae bacterium | reverse complement strand
CGAAGCAATTTTCCTAAAAAATTTCAAAGAAGAGAATGCATTGTATAAAGTGATTTTTGATAGAATATCGCGCGAAAAGGCGTTTTCCAAAAGAGTTTCGGAGGTTATTGCCGGAAGAATTGTCCTTGCCGTTAAAGAATTGGCAGAAACAATAGAAGTGGAGATAGATAAAACGCCTCCTGAAGTAATTAGCAAATATATTCTTCAAATACTTGCATTTTTACTTGTATATAATATAAGATTCTAAAGGGGGATACATGTGGAACGTTAGTAAACATACGCAAAAAGAAAATGACGATTATTTTACTGCAAGAGCTTCGGAGTGGGCTAACTACCCACTCTTTGTATCGCAGTCTTTTATACCTATCCTCTTTTACTTCACAAAATGGTGGTATCTCGTGATAGGTATCTATATCCTTAATTTGTTATGGGTACCTTTCAGGTATAAGTTTGTAAATGTAAAACTGCTTGATTTCGGTTGGAAATTAAACAAGGCAAAATGGGTAATTCTTTTAGCGACAGGTGTGTTTCTTTTTTCAAAGAGGTTAATAGTGGAGGGTTTAATTGCTTTTGTATGGCCGTTTGTTACCTTAATACTTGTTATGCTTTCTCCTCCGTTCGATGTTGATAAAATAAAAAAGATGATAATTAATCGGTTTTCTTCCGTACAATAAGCTTAACTCCGTCCACTTTTTTGATAATTACTCTTTCTCTGAGAGGAATGATGGAGCCGTCTTCGCTTCTTGCAGTCCATTTTTTGCCTGCAATTTCTACTTCTCCCGTTCCTTCCGTGTTGTTGATTTCTTCCGTTACAATCGCTTCTTTTCCGAGAATACCATCTATGTTTGTTTTGTGCGGGTTTTTTAAGATTCCGAATTTTCGTTTTAGCAAAAATTCCGACATAAGGATAAGAATTGCAGAAGTAGTGATAAAAACGTAGAATTGCCCCGTGAAACTTACGCCGAGCCATTTTGCTAACAGTGCGAAAAATGCTCCGAATACAAACCAAATCGAATAAAATGCGAGAGTTAAAAGTTCTCCTATTGCGGCAATCACCATAATTACAATCCAAAATTGGGTAACAGTCATATCTACCTCCTATCTTCTATATAAGTATAGAAGAAAAGCAATGCAAGTCAATTGACATACATTTTTAAAATGTTATATTATAGTGGTCATTAAATGAAATCTAACTTTATGAAAGGAGAGTGGGTATATGGCAAAGACAAAAGTTATTATTATGGGAGCTGCAGGAAGGGATTTTCATAACTTTAACACATTCTTCAGAGACAACGAGAATTACGAGGTTGTAGCTTTTACTGCAACTCAAATTCCAAACATCGAGGGCAGGACATATCCTCCGGTACTTGCAGGTAAACTCTATCCGAATGGCATTCCGATTTACCCGGAGTCTGAACTTTCGAATCTTATAAAAAAGTATAAAGTGGATAGAGTTGTATTCGCTTATAGCGATACACCACACGAATATGTGATGCATAAGGCATCCGAGGCAATGGCTGCCGGAGCGGATTTTTGGCTCATGGGCCCGAATACGACAATGCTAAAAGCGAAAGTTCCAGTAATTTCCGTGTGTGCGGTAAGAACCGGCTGTGGAAAGAGCCAGACTACGAGAAGAGTTGTTAAGATACTCAGAGAAATGGGAAAGAGAGTGGTATCAATCCGTCATCCTATGCCCTACGGAGACCTTGCCGATCAAATTTCCGAACGTTTTGCAACTTATGAAGACCTTGACAAGTATCATTGCACGATCGAGGAAAGAGAAGAATACGAACCGCATATTGATCTCGGTGCAGTAATATACGCCGGTGTTGATTACGGAAAGATATTGGAAGAGGCGGAAAAAGAAGCCGATATTATTGTGTGGGACGGTGGAAATAACGACATACCTTTTTATCATTCGGATTTGAAAATTGTGGTTGCCGATCCGTTAAGGGCAGGCCATGAAACTACTTATCATCCGGGAGAAACGAATTTCAGGATGGCTGATGTAATAGTAATAAACAAAGAAGATACGGCGAAGTTCGAAGATATTGAGGAAATCAGAAAATCGGCAAGAGAAGTTAACCCGGATGCAGTGATTATCGATGCTGCATCGCCCGTTTACGTGGATAACGGCGAACAGATAAAAGGAAAGCGTGTAATCGTAGTAGAAGACGGGCCGACGCTTACTCACGGAGGAATGAGCTATGGTGCAGGATATGTTGCAGCGAGAAAATGGGGTGCGAAAGAAATTGTTTCTCCTTATCCGTATGCAGTAGGATCGATTAAAGCTACTTACGAAAAGTATAAGCAAACAAGGGAAGTTCTGCCCGCAATGGGATACAGCGATACTCAGATAAAAGAGCTTGAAGAAACAATAAATAGTATTCCTGCGGATCTTGTTGTAATTGGTACGCCTATAGATTTAAGGAGAGTCGTAAAACTTAATAAGCCTGCCGTTAGGGTGCGTTATGAACTTGAAGAAATCGGAAAGCCTGACCTTGAGGATATTATAAAAGAGAAATTCGGAGGAAAATAATGGCACACAGCTTAAAAGGCAAATCTTTTCTTCAAATAAGCGATTTTTCAAGGGAAGAGTTGGAAGAAATTCTGGCGCAGGGCGAAAAATTGAAGCTTGATCACCTTTCCGGCAAAGATGAACCGTTGCTAAAAGGAAAATCAATAGGAGTCCTTTTTGAAAAACCTTCTACACGAACACGTATTTCGTTTGCTGTCGGAATATTTGAACTTGGTGCCCAAGCCTTAATTCTTGATACCTCCAACCTTCAACTGAAGAGGGGCGAAACAGTAGCGGATACCGCTCGTGTGCTGTCACGATATTTGCATGCAATCGTGGCGCGTGTATATGCTCACAAAACTTTGGAAGAATTGCGTGACTACGGATCTGTTCCTGTAATAAACGCTCTTTCGGATTTTACGCATCCGTGTCAGATTATGGGAGATTTATTAACGATCAGAGAAAAGAAAAATCGCCTTGACGGATTGAAGCTTGCCTATCTGGGTGACGGAAATAACGTGTGTCACTCTTTGATGTTCGGAGGCACAAAATTCGGAATGCACGTTGCGGTGGCAACCCCCGAAGGATACGAGCCGGACGAAAAGGTAACGGAACTTTCAAAAAAGTTTGCCGAGGAATCCGGTGGTGCCATAACGCTCACCCATGATCCGTTTGAAGCCGTTAAAGATGCTGATGTAATATATACGGATGTCTGGGCATCCATGGGAGAGGAAGCAGAACATGACGAAAGAGTTAAGGTAATGAAACCGTATCAAATTAATGACAATTTGGTAGACAAAGCACGTAAAGATGTTATTGTAATGCACTGTTTGCCCGCGCATCGGGGAGAAGAAATAGTTGATTCCGTAATCGACGGACCTCATTCCGTTGTGTGGGACCAAGCGGAAAATAGGCTTCATATACAGAAGGCGATTCTTTCTCTATTTGTATAACGGTTGGGTTGGTTTTAAGAGATGAATAGGGGGTGAAATGCCCCCTATTTTTTATTCGTGATTTTGACATAAAATAATTTTAAAATTTCAGATTTTCTGCTATACTTTTATAAAGTTATGGAGGTATGATGTTACACGATTTATTAAAAAGCAGTTTTAAAAAGTCTTTATTTGACTTACCGGAGTTGAAAATCGGAGACTTTACGGCAAGACTACCGATTATTCAGGGAGGAATGAGCGTTGGAATTTCACTATCCAATCTTGCGTCTGCAGTGGCCAATGAAGGTGGAATAGGCGTGATAGGGGCTGCCGGAATCGGCATGCTTGAACCTGACTTCAATACGAATTACAGGGGAGCGAATCAGCGCGCGTTAAGAAGGGAAATCAGAAAAGCGAGAAGCATGACAAACGGGCTTATCGGTGTAAATATATTGGCAGCATTGAGCGATTTTTACGAATTGGTAAAAGTTGCGGTTAAGGAACAGATAGATTTTATATTTGTCGGAGCGGGGTTGCCGCTAAAAAATCTTGCAACAATTGTCGGAGAAAGTTCCGATAAAATTAAAACCAAATTGATTCCTATCGTTTCGTCCGGTAGAACCACCAAAGTACTGTTTCAATATTGGGCAAAACATTACGGTGAAGTTCCTGATGCGGTTGTTGTTGAAGGCCCTAAAGCGGGTGGACATCTCGGTTTTAAAAAAGAGCAAATTTACGATCCCAATTACAAGCTTGAAAAAATTCTTCCTTCGGTTATCGAGTCTGTAAAACCTTTTGAAAGACTTTTTAAGAAAAAGATACCGGTTATAGCAGCAGGCGGAATATATACAGGGTATGATATATTCAAA
>JALSNB010000081.1 GCA_026987225.1 Caldisericaceae bacterium | reverse complement strand
TTGCCGAGAAATATTCTTTCGAGCGTGTCGTAACTGTCGCACCCGACGGATTGAACAGATACGGAAAGGAGTTTGCAGCGTTCAAATAGCCTTTTGTTTTGCAATAATTTTTTTATTGCTATAATTACTTAAGATATACAAGGAGGCAATTATGCGAGATATTGTAGAAAGTGCGCTTCTTTCGGCAAAAAGGGCAGGTGCTTCTTATGTGGATGTCCGTATCCTTGAGCGTGAAGAAGAGGATATATCTACAAAAAACGGAAGTGTGGATGCTTTGAAGAGATCCCGCACAAAAGGTTTCGGTGTGAGGGTAATTGCGAATGGTGCGTGGGGTTTCTCTTCATCGTTCAGATTAACTCCTGACGAAGCGGAAAGAGTTGCGGCCGAAGCAGTCGAAATTGCAAAAGCAAGCAGTAAAACGAAGATTGACGACGTGTCGCTTGCAGACATAGAAATTTATCAGGATAGAGTCCCGCAGAAAGTTTTGATAAACCCTTTTGAAGTTCCAGTAAAAAAGAAAATCAATATCCTTCTCGAATCGGATAAACTCATGCGTATTCCGGGCGTTATCGTGCGTAAAGGAAGCATGTTTTTTTCAAGGGAATGGAAAACTTTTGCTTCTTCCGAGGGCGCCTATATCGAGCAGGAAAGAATCGTAAGCGGAGCCGGCATATCGGCCGTTGCGACGAATGGTAAAGAAATTCAGATAAGGAGTTATCCGAGTAGCTTCGGCGGAGACTATCAGAGAAAAGGTTTTGAGCTTGTCGAAGATGCAAAATTCCTTGAAAATGCGGAGCGTGTTGCAAATGAAGCGGTTGCATTGCTCAGCGCGAAACCGTGCCCTTCGGGAAGAATGGATATCATACTGAAGGGTTCACAGCTTGCTTTGCAGGTGCACGAATCAATGGGGCATCCTGCGGAGCTTGACCGTGTGCTCGGTGAAGAGGCGTCGTTTGCAGGCACTTCGTTCTTGACGCCGGAAAAATTGGGGAATTTCAGATACGGATCGGATCTTGTGAATATTACGGCCGATGCGACGATACCCGAAGCACTCGGCGGTTTTGCCTACGATGACGAAGGCGTAAAGGCAAAGAGAATATACCTTGTTAAGAACGGCATTTTTGTCGGATATTTGAATTCACGTGAAACGGCAAAAAAGCTCAAACTTCAACCGATGGGTGCAATGAGGGCGCAGAGCTGGAGCTTTATGCCTATCATCAGAATGACGAGCGTAAACTTGGAACCCGGAGACAAAACTCTTGACGAACTTATTTCTGGTGTGGAGCACGGCATTTTAATGGATACGAACAAAAGCTGGAGTATAGACCAAAACAGGCTTAACTTCCAATTTGGCACTGAAATCGGATGGGAAATTAAGAACGGCAAAATTCAAGATATGGTAAAAAACCCCACGTATACGGGCATCACTTATGAATTCTGGCGTAGTTGCGACGGAATAGCAAATAAGGATTTCTGGCATGTGTGGGGCGTACCTAACTGCGGAAAAGGAGAACCTATGCAAGTCATGCAGGTAAGTCACGGTGTTGCTCCTGCACGGTTTAGAAATGTTCAGGTGGGGGTGCTGAAATGATCGGAAAAGAAAAAGCCCTTGAAATTTTAAAGAAAGTTATCTCCATGTCCAATGCGGAGCAAACCGAAGCCGTATTGAGCGGTGGAAAATCTTTTGTTACTGCGTATGCGAACAATTACATTCATAGAAATTCCGGAACAGAGGACTACACGCTCAGTGTGAGGGTGGCGTTCGGCAAAAAAGTAGGTGCCGCATCAGTAAACGATCTTTCCGAAGAATCGATTGAAAAGGTTGTTAAAGATGCGATGCTTATTGCGGAAAATCAGAGAGAAAACCCGGATTTTGTTTCGTTTGCAAAGCCCGAATATGTGGAGATTAACGAAGAAGCAGGTTTTTCGGAAGATACGGCAAATTTCGGGGCGATGCAGCGTGCGGAGGCCGTAAAAAAGATTATTGATGCCGCAAAGGAAAAGAAACTCAATGCAACGGGCACTTTCGAAGTCGAGATAAACGAGCTCGCAGTTGTAAACTCTCTTAACGTGGAGCGTTATGCAAAAAGAACTGTTGCTTCATTGAAGAGTGTCGTGCTCGGTGAAAATTCGAGCGGCTATTCCAAGGAAAGCGCAGTTAACGTAAAAGATATTTCCGTTGAGCGTGTGCTAAACGAAAGTATAGGAGTTGCAGAAAAAGGCAAAAATCCTTCCGCAGTTGAGCCCGGAAAATACGAAGTAATCCTCACGCCTTATGCGCTTGCAGAATTTATATCGCATCTTGGATACTTAACGCTCAATGCACGGGCACTTAAAGAAGGCAGCAGTTTTCTTGTCGGTAAGTTCGGGCAGAAGTTGCTCGGAGATAATATTACAATGCTTGACGACGGTTTGTCGGATGAGACGATTCCCATGCCGTTTGATTTCGAAGGGGTGCCAAAGAAAAAGGTTATTTTCTTTGAAAACGGTGTTGCAAAAGGTGTTGTTTACGATACGTTAACGGCATATAAAGAAGGCAAAGAATCAACCGGGCATGCCCTGCCGCAGCCAAGCCCGTTCAGCCCTTATCCTATGAATTTTATCATGGAAGGCGGACAGAGCAGTGTGGAAGAAATGATTTCGCACGTGGAAAAGGGGTTGTTTGTTCAAAGGTTCTGGTACACAAACCCTATGGATCCGCGTAAGGCGGTAATTACCGGAATGACGAGGGACGGACTGTTCCTCATAGAAAACGGAAAAATAACAAAGCCTTTGCAAAATATGCGTTTTACGGAAAGCATAATCACCGCTTTGAACAATACCGTAGAATTGAGCGAAACGAAAAAGATTATCTACGATATGGTGCCGATGACTGTTCCTTATGCACGGATAAAGGATTTTACCTTTACCGGTAAAACCGAATTTTAATAAATCTTAAATAAAAAGGAGGTCTTTATGGATGAAAGTATGCGTGAAAAATGCCTAAAGAAAATTGAGGAAAGAGGGATAGACAAAAATACAGTTCTTTTTGCCGCTTTTATTGGGGGATTTGATAAATTCGGGTTAAATCAAGGAGAAGTTCTGCTTGTAAGTAAATCTGCAGGAGAGAAACTTGCTCATTATTATAATGTTTATGGTAAAACAGCGGGGTATGATATTAAGTCCGTAATAGAATTTTTGAATGCTGAACTTGCCATTTCTCGCAATACGGTTGTCGAGGATAATAATGATTTTATTGCTGTAAAAATAGAGACCGGCTCTTGCAGGTATTGTCCTATTGCAGTAGGGGATGCCGAACTTAAAGGTACTGCTTGTCCTTTTCCCGGTCTTATAGAAGGATTTGTTAATAGAGCTTTACAGAGAAAGGCAATTGCTTACGATAGGTTGTCTGGAGTGAAGAAAGACGGAACGTATTGTAATATGAAGTTTAAGAAGATTTAGGAGGTGAAGATGAAAAGGTACGGATTGCTCTGCGACGGAGGAGATGCGCCGGGTATTAATGCGGCGATAAGAGCCGTTGCACGTGCTGCGTTTGAAAAAGAGGATGAAGTTCTCGGGTTTCAGGACGGTTTTTTCGGATTGATCAATAACGACGTTCAGATTATTACTAAAAAGAACGTTTCCGGTATTCTTCCACTTGGCGGTTCCGTTTTAGGTATTTCCAGGATGAATCCGTTCAAGAATCCCAAGTATGTGGAGCTCATTAAAGAAAATTTCAAAAAGAACGCCCTTACAATGCTTATTATGATTGGGGACAGGGATACCGTGGAAATTGCAAAAAAACTTTCCGATGAAGGCATTCCTTCAATCGTTATACCAAAAACGATAGATAATGATATCTACGGAACGGATTTTTCGATAGGCTTTGACACGGCAGTGAGAAAAATTAGTTCCGCGCTTGACGACTTGCATTCAACGGCTTCCGCACACCACAGGGTAATGGTTGTGGAAACAATGGGAAGAGAAACCGGATGGCTTGCGCTTTTTGGCGGTCTTGCAGGCGGTGCGGATTATATTATCATTCCGGAAGTGCCATACAAAATAGAAGAGGTTGCCGCGCATATAGAGAGCAGAAAAAAGGCTGGAAAACCGTTTAGCATTGTCGTTGTTGCGGAAGGTGCCCCGCTGCCGGACGGTGTGGAAAAAAATGTGGAAAAAGATGAGTTCGGGCATCCGATAAACCGCAAGAGGCGTGTCGGATACATCATTATGGAGGAGATAGAAAAACTTACCCACATAAAGTCGAGAACAACCGTTCTCGGATACATACAGAGGGGAGGCACGCCCACCACAACGGACAGGATTCTTGCAACAAGGCTCGGTGTCG
>JALSNB010000080.1 GCA_026987225.1 Caldisericaceae bacterium | reverse complement strand
TAGAAGATCTCCTTGCCTCAGAGAAAAAAACAATGGAAGATTTTGAAAAGGATGTAAGAGAAGGAGTTATAACGGATATAAAGAGAGATTTAATTATTCAGGCGATAATAAAACAGAACGATATAAAAGTGGAAGATAAAGAGATACAAGAAGAATTTGACAGATTCTTAAAGGATCAGGGATTGGATAAAGGGCGTGTAAAAATTAATGACAATATAAGAAATGTTATCGAGGATCAGATTCTTAGAAAGAAAGTAATTTCTTTCCTGAAGGAACGTGCTATAATTAAAGAAGAAGGAGATGATTAATTATGCCGATAGTTCCGTTCGTTATAGAACAAACAGGAAGGGGAGAAAGAAGTTACGATATTTTTTCTCGGCTTTTAAAGGATAGAATTATTTTTTTGACCGGCGAAATACAAGGTGAAATAGCGGATCTGATTGTTGCAGAGATGCTGTTTTTGGAAGCACAGGATCCGACGGCCGATATTTATCTTTACATTAACAGTCCGGGCGGTGAAGTGATCCCCGGAATGGCAATTTACGATACGATGCAGTATATAAAAGCACCCGTATCTACGATATGCCTCGGTCAGGCTGCTTCGCTTGCTGCGATACTTCTTGCTGCCGGAGAGAAAGGCAAACGTTTTGCACTTCCGCATTCGAGGATTATGATTCACCAGCCTTGGGGTGGTGCGCAGGGACAGGCAACCGATGTTGAAATACAGGCAAAAGAAATTTTGAGAATTAAACGTATGGGCAATGAAATCATTTCTTTCCATACGGGACAACCGATTGAAAAAGTTCAAAGAGATACGGAAAGAGATTTTTACATGAGCCCGGAAGATGCAAAAGAATACGGTATAATCGACAGGATTATCAAACGTTCCGATAGTGTAAGCGGAGGTGAGAAATAGCTTGAGCGATATTGACGAACCTCGTTGCTCGTTTTGCGGTAAACGGTATGATCAGGTAAATAGGCTTATAGCAGGACCCAACGGCGTATATATTTGTGACGAATGTATTAAAAAGGCATACGATCTCGTTACAAAGGACACAAGAAAAACGGTTCATTTTAAATTGGAAGAACTTCCGAAGCCGCATGAGATTCACAAAAAACTTGACGAGTATATTATAGGCCAGGAAGAAGCCAAAAAGATTATATCCGTTGCTGCTTACAACCATTACAAAAGAATTATTGCAAACAAAGGGGATGTAAATATAGAGAAGAGCAATATCTTACTAATCGGGCCGACAGGCTCCGGTAAAACCCTTTTTGCACGTGTGCTCTCTCATATTATTGGTGTGCCACTCTCCATTTCGGATGCTACGTCTCTCACTGAGGCGGGGTATGTTGGAGAAGATGTGGAAACGATTATTCAGAGATTACTGCAACTTACGGATTTTAACGTGGAGAAAGCGGAAAAAGGCATGGTTTATATCGATGAGATAGATAAAATCGGTAGAAAGAGCGAAAATCCCTCGATTACGCGTGATGTCTCCGGAGAAGGCGTTCAGCAGGCCCTTCTGAAAATTGTCGAGGGAACAATTGCAAATGTACCTCCCGCCGGTGGAAGAAAACACCCCTATCAGGAATTTATAAAAGTGGACACAAAAGACATTCTGTTTATAGCAGGTGGTACGTTTGAAGGATTGAGCGATATTTTAAAGGAAAGAGTAAAGAAAAGAAAGATAGGTTTTGGCGCCGAAAGTTTTGAAGCAAATATTGAAGACGTTAAGATTATTCCTCAGGATTTGGTAAAATTCGGCATGATTCCGGAGTTTATAGGGCGTTTTCCAGTTATTGCACAGCTTAAAGCTTTAACCAGAGAAGAACTTATTCGTATTTTAACGGAGCCTAAAAATTCATTAACCAAGCAATACAAACAGATTTTTGCCCTGGACGGTATCGAGCTTGAATTCGAAAAAGAGGCACTTGGGTATATTGCGGACAAAGCAATCGAACTCGGTATCGGAGCACGTGGCCTAAAAACGGTTATAGAGCGTTCAATGACAGAACTCATGTATTCTTTGCCTGCTATGAAAAACGTAAAGAGGTGTATTATAACCCGAGGTTTCCTGTCCGGGGAAGAAGAAATAGTTTTGCTGGACTCTAACGGAAAAAGAACCTATCTCAACAAAACTGCTTAGGAGGTTGATTGTATGGAAAAAAAATGGGAAAAAGGTAGTGCGCCTTTAATTCCATTAAGAAATATTGTTGTATTTCCTTATATGGTAATCCCGCTTTTGGTGGGTAGGCCTAAGTCTATTGCTTCTATTGAGAAATCGTTAACTCAGGGTAAAATGATTGTTCTTGCAACTCAAAAGAAAGGTTTTATCGAAGAACCAACCGAAAACGATATTTACGATATAGGCGTAGGCGCTGAGATTTTACAGCTTTTAAAACTGCCCGACGGAACTTACAGAATTCTTGTTGAGGGGATACAACGTGTAAAAATTAAAAAAGTTGATGTTTCATCCGATTATTGGAAAGCAGACGTAGAACCGATAGAAGTGCAGAAAGGCGAGAAAACGTTGCAACAGGATGCCTTGATGCGCCTGGTAATGGAAAAATTTGCCGTTTATTCGGATCTTAATAAAAAGGTATCTCAGGATATTCTCGTATCGCTTACCAATACTGCAGAACCGGAACGTTTTGCCGATATTGTCGCTTCGAATTTATTTCTCAGTGTCGAAGAAAAACAAGAGCTCTTATCTACTGTTGACGTAACGGAACGTTTAAAAAAGATTGCTCAAATACTTGAACGCGAGATTACGATTCTTGAACTTAGCAGAAAGATAGACGACGAAGTAAGAAGTAAAATAGAAAAGAGCCAAAAAGAATATTTCCTCAGGGAAAAACTGAAAGAAATTGAAAAAGAACTCGGAGAAGTCGGGGAAGAAGTAGGAGAAATCGGTGAATATAAGAAGCGTATGAAGGGGCGCAAGCTTCCGGAATACGTGAAAGATAAAATTGAAGAAGAATTGGAAAGGTTAAAGAAAATACCGGTGATGAGCCCGGAAAGCGGTGTGATAAGGAATTATCTGGATTGGCTTTTGGACTTGCCATGGGATAAGAGAACGAAAGACAGAATAGATATAAATAAGGCAAAGGCTATTCTGGATAAAAACCATTACGATCTTGAGGATGTGAAACAAAGAGTACTCGAACTTATCGCCGTTAAGAAGCTTACCAAGAATATAAAGGGCCCTATTATTTGCCTTGTTGGCCCTCCAGGAGTCGGCAAAACGTCTCTCGGACGTTCGGTTGCCGAGGCACTCGGAAGAAAATTTGTTCACGTATCTCTCGGCGGTATAAGAGACGAGGCGGAAATCAGAGGGCACAGAAGAACGTATGTTGGGGCAATGCCCGGGCGAATAATTCAAGGTATTAAACAAGTCGGTGTAAAAAACCCGGTTTTTTTGCTTGACGAAATAGATAAAGTCGGAGCGGATTTCAGGGGTGATCCTACCGCGGCTCTTTTGGAAGCATTGGATCCGGAACAGAACAATGCGTTTTCCGATCATTATATAGAGCTCCCGTTCGATCTTTCGGAGGTTTTGTTTATTACTACGGCAAATATCGTGGATACGATACCACCTGCGCTGCTTGACAGAATGGAACTCATATCACTTCCCGGGTATATAGATGAAGAGAAAGTTCATATTGCAAAGGAATTTATTATACCGAAACAGTTAAAAGCACACGGGCTCAAAGAGAGTGATGTTGAAATTACAAGAAAGGCACTGCTTAAAATTATCAGGGAATATACAAGAGAAGCGGGGCTTAGGAATCTTGAACGTATGATAATGAAAATTATGCGTAAAATTGCAAAAAAGAAAGTGGAAAAAGGTTTTGTAAAAGTGAAAATTACCGAGAAAAACCTTGAAAAGTATCTTGGAAACCCGATTTTCCTCACCGGAATGCAGGAGAAAAAGAGCCAGATAGGTGTTGTATGCGGAATGGTTGTCACTCAGGCAGGAGGAGATATTGTTTATATTGAAGCGACAAAAATGAAAGGCAAGGGCAACTTAATCCTTACCGGACAGCTTGGAGATGTTATGAAAGAAAGTGCTCAGGCTGCATTGAGTTATGTCCGTTCTCATGCCGAAAAATTCGGAATAGATCCTGCCTTTAATGAGAAATATGATATTCATATCCATGTACCCGAAGGTGCCGTGCCCAAAGAAGGGCCGTCTGCAGGTATTACGATCTTTACGGCGCTTGTATCCATTCTTACCGAAAAGCCGGTAAATAAGGATGTTGCAATGACAGGTGAGATAACGTTAAGAGGTAGAGTGCTTCCAGTCGGAGGTATAAAGGAAAAGGTGCTCGGGGCTTACAGAGCCGGTATAAAAACAATTGTTCTTCCGATGCAAAACAAAAACGATCTGAAAAAGATTCCTCAGGTTGCAAAGAAAAAACTGAATTTCGTTTTGATTGAAAATGTAGAGGAGGCGTTAAAAGTAGCCATTGAAACTTGATATAGGCGGCACGCTAAAGAAAAAACGGGAAGAATTGAATCTCACTCTCGAGGATATTGCAAGCAAAACCCTAATAAGGCCTTATTATCTCGAGCAGATAGAAAATAACGAGTTTAAGAGGTACAACGGTTTTATAAATGCGTACATAAGAAAGTATGCAGAGACTCTGGGTATGGATCCGGAGCCTCTTTTAAATGCATATAAGTCGCTTTTTGAAGAGGAAGAAAAGAAAGAAGTTAACCCTCGGAAAAAAACAAATTATAAAATTATTGTTTCACTGATCGTTATTCTCTGTATTGTTTTAATACCTATTTTCTTTTTGATGCACAGAAATGCAAATACTGTTCATGAGCAGCCCGAGATCTCAACGCCTTCGGAAAACAAGAGCGTCACTCCTCCGCAGCAAAAAAACGAACAACCGCCAAAAGAAAACGTTCAGAAACCACCCTCTCAAAAGGAGAATAAAATAACAGGCATACATGTTACTGTATCTGCCGATGCGCTTTGCTGGCTCGGAGTAACGATAGACGGTAAATACTCGCAACTGTTCTTACGCAAAGGCGAAAGCAGAACCTTTGACGGTAATAAATATATCAAGATTCGGTTTGGAAACGCAACTCATGCGTATGTTACCGTAAATGGCAAGAAGTTGGGTGTTGTGAGCAAAGATAAAAAAGTCGTGGAAAAGGTATATAAACCGTAATGCGAGATTTTGAACCCGTTGGCATCGTAAGCCTCGGCTGTCCCAAAAATATTGTTGATAGCGAACGTCTACTCGGAAAATTACTGAGCAATAAGTTTCATATTACTTTTGATTTGGAAGAAGCGCACTCCGTTATCATTAATACCTGTGCCTTCCTAAAAGAGGCAAGGGACGAAGCGGAGAGCGTAATAGCCGAATTTTTGGACAAAAAGGAAAAGGGCTTTATTAAAAAAGTTATTGTTTCAGGTTGTTATCCTTCTCTTGCAAAGGATAAACTATTGGAAAAATTTCCACAAATAGACGCAATTACCGGAACAAATAATCTGTTTGAAATTACCGAGGCGTTGAACGGAAAGGAGAGGACATTTGTAAGCGAACAATTTGAGCGTAAATTTGCTCCGAGATTTCCAATAACACTTCCTCATTACGAATATCTTAAAATCTCCGATGGATGCAATCATTCCTGTGCATTTTGCCTTATTCCCAAAATAAAGGGCAAGCTTCACAGCTTTGATATGGAATTTTTAGTAAACGAGGCGGAGCGTCTCGTGGAGAGCGGCGTGAAAGAAATTATTCTTATCGCCCAGGATACAACTCAATACGGTCTTGATATTTACGGTAAGAATAAACTCCTTACTCTCATAGAGGCGCTTGAAAAAATTAAAAATCTTTACTGGATCAGAATTCTTTACACTTACCCTTCGGAGATTAACGAGGAGCTTGTTCAATATATTGCATCAAGTAGTAAGGTGGTGCCTTATATTGACCTGCCTATTCAGCATATAAGCGACAGAATATTAAAACGTATGAACAGAACGCATTCGCGAAGCGAAACGGAACGTATCATAAGAATGCTTAAAGATTATAATATCGCAATAAGAACAACCGTAATTACAGGTTTTCCAGGAGAGACGCGGGAGGATTTCGAAGAGTTGAAATCGTTCATAAAAGATGTGCGTTTCGAGCACCTCGGTGCTTTTGCTTTCTCAAAGGAAAAGGGAACGGAGAGTTATTTTATGGACGGTGAGGTCGATATAAACGAAAGAATAGAACGAAAGGGTGAAATAGAAGTCTTACAGGCGAAAATCAATGCTGAAAAATTGAAAGGTATGGTTGGCAAAACGCTACCTGTTATTGTGGATTATTATGATGATAATACCGGTTTTTACATAGGAAGGACGCATTTCGACGCACCTGAAATAGACGATTACGCATTAATAAGCGGTGATGTGGAAGAAGGGCAAATTTATAATGCATTAGTAAAGGGCAGTGATTCCGAAAAGCTTATTGTTGAGGTGACAAAATGAGGTTGTTTGTTGCATTGGATACGAGTGTTGATACCGAAAAAATTTTTTCTCTGGAAAAGATTCTCATGCGCCGTTTTACGAATGTTAAATGGGTGGAAAAGCAAAATTTGCACCTTACGTTAAAATTTCTCGGAGAAGTATCGGAAGAACGGATCGATACAATTTCAAATGCACTTGATAAGATTTCCGTTTTGGCAAACCCTTTTGAGTTTTGTTATAGCGGAATAAGCGGTTTTCCAAATTCGTTCAGGGCAAAGGTTGTTTTTGTATCTACGGAGAACAATGAAAAACTTGTTGAACTTATGAAAACAGTCGACAGGGAATTTTCAACGCTCGGTTTTAAAAAAGAGCGAAACTACATACCTCACCTTACCTTAGGGCGGGTAAGAAACGGAAGTGTAAATCTAAACCATCTCGATAATCTGCATTTTTCAAAGCTTTTTGTAAAAGCAAAGGGAGTCATTCTTTTTAAAAGCACTTTAACAAGAAACGGGCCAATCTACGAAAAAGTTTTGAGTTTTGATTTGCATGGAAATAAGCTATAATAAAAATGTATCAGAATAATTTTTAAGAGAGGTAGATAAATTATGGGACAAAAAGAGCAATTAGATAAGGAAAACGCATTAAAATTGGCCATATCACAAGTCGAGAAACAATTCGGGCGTGGCTCGGTTATGAGGCTTGGTGATAAGAAAGCCCATCTTCAAGTAGAAGTTATACCTACCGGTATCCTTTCTCTTGATATTGCACTCGGTGCGGGCGGTTTTCCGAGGGGGAGAATTGTCGAAATATACGGACCGGAAGGAACCGGAAAAACAACCCTTGCCTTGGAAGCCGTAGCAAACGCACAAAAAATGGGTGGAAAAGCACTGTTTGTGGATGTTGAACATGCTTTTTCCCCTGAATATGCCGCAAATTTGGGTGTTAACGTTGACGATCTCATCATCTCACAGCCTGACTATGCAGAGCAAGCGCTTGAGATTATAGAAACATTCGTAAGATCCGGTGCAATTGATATCGTTGTGCTTGATTCGGTTGCGGCACTCGTTCCAAAGGCAGAACTCGAAGGCGACATGGGAGACTCCTTTATGGGAGTTCAGGCACGTCTTATGTCACAGGCATTAAGAAAGCTTACCGGCTCTATCAGTAAATCCAAAACATGCGTGATCTTCATAAACCAGTTAAGGGAAAAGATAGGTATCGTATATGGAAATCCTGAAGTTACGCCGGGTGGCAGGGCGTTGAAATTTTACTCTTCCGTAAGGCTTGACATAAGAAGAGTGGAATCCCTCAAAGAAAAAGGGGTTTTAATAGGAAACAGACTCCGTATAAAGGTCGTTAAAAATAAAGTTGCTCCTCCTTACAAGGAAGCGATTGTTGATCTTATATTCGGAAAAGGAGTTTCAAAGCTTGCCGATCTGTTTGATGTTGCAGTAAAAGAAGGCATAGTAAAGAAAGCCGGTTCGTATTACTCTTACGGAGATGTGAAGTTGGGACAGGGTAGAGACAATGCAATTAATTTTGTTCAGTCCAACGAGGAACTTTTAAACAAGATAAGGAAAGCAGTTAATGAGAGGTTCTTCTCGCAAGAAGAGCAACCGAAAGAAAAGGGATAAATCCCCTTTTAACTATGCGTTAAGGCTTCTCAGTAGAAAAGATTATTCGACATTTGAGATTAAAAAGAAATTAGAAGCACAATTTACCGATAGTGAAGTAGAAAAAACAATTGAAAGATTGGTTGAGCGAAGGCTTCTGTCGGATGAACGGTATGTTAGAAGAATTATTGAAAAGTATGCATTTATTAAAAAATACGGATACCTCAGGGTGCAATACGAGCTCCTGCGCAGGGGGCTTAGTTACGAAGTTTTTGCACCGATTTTGGAGAGTTTGTATACCGAAGAAAAAGAAAAGGAAAATGCAATTTCTATTTCCGGTAAAAGGCCTGTCGATAAACTCCAGAGGTATCTTACGGGCAGGGGTTACCGTTTCTCTGTAATAAAAGAAGTCCTCGCTGAACTGACGGAAAAGTAGGAGGTGAGGATGTGAAAGGAATGCAGGTTCCGTATATATTGTATCTTATAATTACGATCTTAATGTTAGTCGTCGGCTTTTTGCTGGGCTATCTGTTTGAAAGATATATTTACAATACGAAAATTGGCACTATAGACGAGTACGCCAAAAAGAAAAAAGAAGAAGCGGAAAAAGAAATCGAGGCGGAGCGGCGTGAGATGCGTATTCAGATTAAGGAAGAACTGGAATCAAAACGCGCCGAGCTTGAAAACCGTATAAAGAGTGAGCAGAAACAAATTCAGGAAATTGAAAACAGATTACTGAGAAAAGAAGAAATTGCAGAGCGAAAAGCCGCTTCTGCGGAGAGAAAAGAAAAGGAACTTTTAAAAAGAGAGCAGGAATTGGAATCGCTCAGAAAAGATGCCGAGGAAAAGCTTCAGGAAATAGAAATGGAATATAACCGTGTTGCTAATCTTACTCCAGAAGAGGCGCGAAAAATCGTATTGGATAATATGCAAAAAGAACTTCAATATGAGTATTCCAAAAAGATCAGCGAAATGGAAAAGGAATTGGAATACAACCTTAACGAAAAAGCAAAAGTGCTTTTGTCTCAGGCAATGGAACGCTGTGCAACTGATTACGTTTCGGAAACAACCGTTTCCGTTGTGCCGCTGCCTTCCGAAGAATTAAAAGGAAGGATTATAGGAAGAGAAGGAAGAAACATTAGGACATTCGAAACGTTAACCGGTGTGGATATTCTTGTTGACGATACGCCCGAAGCGGTTACGCTTTCATGTTTTGATCCGATAAGGCGTGAAGTTGCACGCCATGCCCTCGAGAGGCTCATAATAGACGGCAGAATCCACCCTGCAAGAATTGAGGATTTTGTTCAGGAAGCGGAAAAAGAAGTCGATCAGATGATCTTAAAGGAAGCTGAAGATGCACTTATGGAAGTTGCAGTTTACAATGTGCCGGATGAAATTAAAAAACTCGTTGGAAAAATGAAATTTAGGACG
Source organism: Caldisericaceae bacterium (assembly GCA_026987225.1). Taxonomy (GTDB): domain Bacteria; phylum Caldisericota; class Caldisericia; order Caldisericales; family Caldisericaceae; genus S016-85. The sequence continues at coordinate 6,858 of JALSNB010000080.1, read as the reverse complement.
AGTTATGGCCAAAATTTGATGAGGCATTCCATAGAAACGGCAACTATAGCCGGCATACTGGCGTCCGAACTCGGTGAGAATATCGCGCTTGCCAAAAGAGCGGGTTTGCTTCACGACATCGGAAAGGTAATGGCAAGCGAAATCGAAGGGCCTCACGCATTGATAGGTGCCGATCTTCTCAAGAGGTACGGAGAAAATCCTGCCGTTGTCCATGCGGTTGCCGCTCACCATAACGAAGTCAAGCCGGAAACGGTTCTTGACGTAATAATTCAAATATCCGATACGCTTTCCGCCACACGTCCCGGTGCGAGAAGGGAAAACCTTGAAATGTACATAAAACGCCTCGAAGAAATAGAAAAAATTGCCATGTCGGTTCCGGGCATTAAAAAGGCGTTTGTTGTGCAGGCAGGCAGGGAAGTGAGGATTATGGTAAATCCGTCGGAAGTCAACGAAGAACTTGCTGCAAAAATTTCACACGATGTTGCAAAGAAAATCGAAGAGGAGGTTGTGTATCCGGGAATAATCAGGGTTACCGTGGTAAGGGAAACCCGTTATACGGATTATGCAAAATAGCATTAAGTTTCCTGAAGAAGTTAAGTTTCTCCCCCTGCGGCCCGGAGTTTATATTATGAAAGGTGTGCGGGGGGAGATTCTTTATATCGGAAAGGCAAGTAAGCTGAGGGACAGGGTGAGTTCTTACATTCATCCCCGGGATGTGAAAACCGTTTCGCTTTCAAAGCATATAAAGGAAGTAAATTTTATTGTTACCTCTTCTGAAGAGGAAGCATTGCTTTTGGAAAATAATCTCATAAAGCAACATAAGCCCAAATACAACATCCGCCTCGTTGATGACGAGAATTATCCTTATATAAAAATAACGAACGAAAGGTATCCGAGACTTTTGAAAGTGTATCGTATCAGAGGTGAAAACGGTGAATACTTCGGGCCGTTTCCGCACGGCAAGGCAATAGATCATACGATTAAGGCGATCAGAAAGATTTTCCCTGTGAGAACGTGTAATGTCAAGATTCGAGATGATAAAAATTTGGAGCCCTGCCTTCTCTATCATCTTAAACTGTGCAGTGCTCCGTGTGCTCATATGATCAGTGAAAAAGAGTATATGAACATTGTAATCGGGCTAAAGATGTTCCTTAAAGGCAACGGAGAAAACGTTTTAGCGGATTTAAACAGAAAAATGGTTAGAGCAAAAAACGCACTGGAATTTGAAAAAGCCGCTATTTACAGGGATCAGATCAAGGGCATTTCTTCGATTATGGAAAAACAAAGGGTTATAACGGATAAAAACGTGTCTTTTGATGTAATATCCGTATATAAAAAGAGAACTCGTGCGGTATTGGTAAAAATTATAGTAAGGCACGGGCGCGTAATTGCTTCATATCCTTTTGTTTTGAACGTTCCTCTGAAAGCAAATGAATCCGAAATAATAGAAAAGTTCCTTTTGCAAAATCCGTTTCACGGAAATTTTCAAAGGATATACGTTCCGTCGAAACTCCCCAATAAAAAATTTATAGAAGAGTATTTATCAAAGGAAAACCATACGAGTATAAATATCTCCGTTCCAAGAGGTGCTTTACAAAAGGAGTTGCTTGATATGGCATATCAAAATGCGGCGGTGCATCTTACGAATTATAACGAGCGGAGGAAATTTTTGAAAGAAAAGAGAATACTCGAATCCCTTAAAGAGCTTTTAAATTTAAAAGAAATTCCTATTAGGATAGAAGGATACGATATTTCGAATGTATCCGGAAAAGACGCCGTAGGCTCCATGGTAGTATTTACAAACGGAAAACCGGACAAGAGTCAGTATAGGAAATTCAAAATAAAGTTTGTTAACGGACCTAACGATTATGCAATGATAAAGGAAGTTCTTTTCAGGAGATTCAAAGAACGTGGAGAGTTGTTTTCAAACAGAAATCCGGATTTGCTACTTATTGACGGAGGAAAGGGGCAGTTGGACGCAGCAATCAGTATAAAGAAACTGCTCGGAGTGGATGTGGCGATAGCTTCTCTTGCCAAAAAGGAAGAGCTTATTTTTTTTGAGGGAAAAGACGAACCTATCAGGCTTCCTCGGAGTTCGGAAGTATTAAAACTTCTTCAAAGGGTGAGAGATGAATCGCACCGTTTTGCCAAAGCGTATTTTACAAAACTTCACAGTTCTGGTATACTAAAAGAGGAGGAATAGAATGGTTGCAAGAATTTTAACATCATGGACGATAAATATAATATCGTTTTTTATAGTCAGCAGGATTATTCACGGCTTTAAGTTCAGTAATTTTTCAAGCCTTGTTATTGCCGGGATATTGCTTGGCATAATGAACGCGACGTTGAAGCCTTTCTTTATAGTTGTTTCTCTTCCCATTACGGTTCTTACATTGGGTCTTTTTCTTCTCATTATTAACGGCGTACTGTTAGAGATAATTTCTGCTCTTGATTTCGGATTCAGAATTTCTTCATTTTGGGATGCGTTCTGGGGTGCCATTCTGCTTTCAATTTTCAGCTCTATCATTACAAAGATTTTGTTCCCGCACAGAACTATCGGCGCTTAGATGGAAGGCAAAAAAGCGGTTCTTGTCCAGGTTGTACAACCAAATCAACGCGAAATATCCGAAGATTCGTTTGAAGAATTCCGCTATCTTGTTCAAACACTCGGAATAGAAATTGTCGGGGAATCCACTCAGGTGGTGCGCTATCCGAACTACGCTTTTTTTCTCGGAAAAGGCAAGGTTGCCGAAATAAAACAGATAGTTAAATTGCTTAACGCAGATTTTGTTTTTGTCGATACAAAACTTACGTATTTACAGCTCAGAAATCTTACAAAGGAAATAGGAGTATCCGTGGTTGATCGCCCTCACCTCATTCTTATGATTTTCGACATGAGGGCGAAAACGAAAGAAGGAAAATTGCAAGTGGAACTTTCCGAGCTCAGGATGCATCTTCCGGAAATTGTTCACAGCGGCATTTATATGGATCAACAAGTAGGTTCTGAAATGGGATTAAAGGGGCCTGGAGAAAAGAAAACCGAACTTAAAAGGCGTTATATTGAGAAAAGGATAAAAATTCTCGAAGAAAAACTTAAAGATATCAAAAGGCAGAGAGAGTTGAGGCGTAAAAAGAGAAGGAAAAGCAATGTGCCGATTGTTGCGCTTGTGGGATATACAAACAGCGGTAAATCCACTTTGCTTAACAAACTTACCGGAATTAGTGATGCCTATGTGGAAGATATGCTTTTTTCCACACTGGACACACTTGTAAGGGAAGCGAAATTGGACGATAAAAACAAGATTTTATTAGTCGATACAATCGGCTTTATCAGGGACCTTCCACCTACCTTAATCTATGCGTTTCACTCTACGCTGGAAGAAATTTTGGATGCGTGGATCATTGTGCATGTCGTTGATGCATCCGTTCCCGATTTTAAAGATAAGATGGAATCTGTCCTGTCCACCATAAACAAATTGAATGCTTCCAAAATTCCTCAGATCCTTGTGTTTAATAAGATCGATAAAATCGATGCCTTAAAAATGAAATTTCTTAGAAATCGCTATCCGAATGCTGTGCTTATTTCCGCATTGAACGGAATAGGGATTGAAAATTTGAAAGACAGAATTAAAGATGAAATCAGCAAACAGTATATGAGAGTAAAACTCTTGGTGCCCTACAATGAGCCTGCCGTAACATCAAAAATCTACAGGGAAGTCAATGTATTAAACTCCGAAAATACGGAAAAAGGCATGCTTATTGAGGCAGAGGGATTCAAAGAAAATATGCAAAAGTTCAAAAAATACTTTGTACGCTATTGAAAATCTTTGTTAAGCGTGTAAAATCTATGCTATGAGTAATGTAAATTACGTTGACCTTGTAGTTTTTATTATTCTTGTTATTGAAATAATCAAGGGAGTGAGGAGCGGTATAATAGTCCCTCTGTTTGATATTGCAGGCGTAATTTTCGGTTGGATTATAGCAAAGGCAAATGCGTTGAACTTTGCCCCTACAATTGATAAATTTATACACATAACGCCGTTTATATCTTCAAAAGTTAACGATGCGGTGAAACTTCCCTCGATTATATCAACTGCACCCGCAACAAAGCAAAACATTGCTTCCGCTCTTTCGGTTTTACACCTTCCGCCTTTTATCCAAAATTTTATTTTGAACAGCGTAAAACCTAATCAGGCGTTTACCGTTCAGCAATACATTGTTCACAGCATTGCTTTCACTATTTTGATCGGCATTTCGTTTATCATACTTTTTATTTTGGTTCTTATCATATTCAGGATCGTCGGCGTATTTGTCAGGAACGGAATACGAGTAAGTCCTTTTTTGAAATGGGTGGACGCATTTTTCGGTGCGTTGTTCAGGTTGCTTATTGCATTCAGCGTGCTTTACATTATTGCCGAGGTAATTGTTGTTTCCGCAGGTTATTTTAATGCGGGGAATACAGGTTTTATCCATCAAGTCGAAGTGTCTAAATTTTATCAAATCGGCTCTACGCTTCTGCCGTTCCTAAAAGATAAAATCATTCAGATTATCACACCGGTTTTGAAATGAGAATCGAAGAATTTGATTACGATTTGCCGGAAGGCTTAATAGCCCAGCATCCGGTTTACCCGAGAGACCATGCACGTCTTATGGTGCTTAACAGGGAATCGAAAACGATTTCCCATATGAAATTTTTTCAGATAGAGCAATTTTTTAAAAAAGGCGATGTCCTTGTGTTGAACAACACTAAAGTAATAAAGGCAAGAATTAAGGGTGTAAATAAAGATACTTTCGGAAAACGAGAAGTGTTTTTACTCAAGCAGGTCGGGGAATACGAATGGAAAGCACTTACAAGCCCGAACAGAAGGGTTCACGTGGGAGACGAAATTGTTGTGAGCGAAAAAGACGGTATAACCGTTAAAATACTGGAAAAGGGTGAATACGGAGAAAATAAAGTGAAATTCATGTCAAAAAGCGGTTTGTCTATGCGTTCCATTCTTGAAAAGATTGGGAACATTCCGCTTCCTCCGTATATAAAGGGCAAAATTACTGCAGATGACGAATATCAAACGATTTTTGCATCTAACGAGGGTGCCGTTGCTTCTCCAACCGCAGGTTTGCATTTTACGAAGCCGCTGCTAAAACGTTTGGAAAATAAAGGCGTGAAGATTGCTTATATAACTCTCCATGTAGGCCTTGGCACGTTTAAACCCGTAAAGGAAGAAATCATTGAACGTCACAAAATGCACGAAGAGGAGTTTGTTATTGATGAGAAAACTGCAAAAATAGTTAATGAAGCACGAAAAAACGGCGGAAGGATTTTTGCTTGCGGAACGACTGTTGTAAGAACGCTTGAAACGGCAGCGACGTTTAACGGAATATTGAAGCCTATGAGAGGTAAAACACGCCTCTTCATAAAACCCGGTTATCCGTTCAAAATTGTTGATGCGATAATAACGAATTTTCATTTTCCGAGAACTACGTTGCTTATGCTTGTTTCTGCTTTTGCCGGCAAAGAATTCGTATTAAAAGCGTATGATATTGCAGTGAAAGAGCATTACAGATTTTATAGTTTCGGTGATGCAATGCTTATTATTTGAGGTGAAAAAATGGACATTAATTTTAAGGTGATTAAAAAAAGTACTCGAAGTAGGGCTCGTTTGACGGAATTCGATACGGCTCACGGTAAAATCGAAACTCCGGTGTTTATGCCGGTTGGTACGCAAGCTACCGTTAAAACACTGGATTCTACGGATCTCGAACGGATAGGATTTAAAATTATTCTCGGGAACACATACCACTTGTATCTTCAGCCCGGTGCCGAAACGATTGACAAACTTGGCGGCCTGCACAGATTTATGAACTGGCACCATTCCATGCTTACGGATAGCGGTGGTTTTCAGGTGCTCTCTCTAAGGGAAATTCGTAAGATTAAGGAAGACGGAGTCGAGTTCCGTTCCTTTATCGACGGTTCAAAACATTATTTTACACCGGAGCGAGTTGTGGATATAGAGGAAAAAATAGGTGCCGATATCATAATACCTCTTGATATTTGCAGCGCTTACCCTACTGATTTTAAGGATACGGCTAAGGAACTGGACATTACGTTAAAATGGGCGGAAAGGAGCTTAAAAGCAAAAAAACGTGACGATCAAATAATGTTTGGGGTTATACAAGGAGGCTTTTACAAGGAACTGCGAAAAAAAGCCGTTGAGTCCGTGCTGTCCATGAACTTTCCGGGAGTTACGCTCGGCGGGTTGAGTATAGGCGAAGAGAAAGCACTCACAAAAGAATTTGTTGATTACACCGTGTCTTTGCTTCCTGAAAATAAGCCGAGGTATCTTATGGGCGTCGGAGATCCGTTAAGTATCTTGGAATATGTACGGCTCGGTGTGGATATGTTCGATTGCGTTCTTCCGACACGTGTTGCGCGCAACAGAACACTCTTTACAAGGAACGGGCCGATAAAAATTACAAAATCAATTTACAAAGAGGATTTCTCACCCATAGAGGAAGATTGTGAGTGCCATACGTGTAAATATTATACAAAAGCATATTTGAATCACCTTTTTAAGGCAAAGGAGTATCTTGCGCCTCGGCTTGCAACGATTCATAATTTATTTTTCATGCATAGGTTGATAGAGGACATAAGAAATTCGATAAAGGAAGACAGATTTGAAGAATTTTATACGGAATTTAAGAAGCGGTATTCCGGCGGGACGAGTTAATTTCATAAGTTATCTTTTTTGTATTATAATTAATCGGGAGGTATTAGAATGGAACTGAATAATAAAAGTGCCGTGGAATTGAAAAACGCAATACAGAGTTTGAGAGGTTTAATCGAAGAGGAAAATGATG